>JAHFRR010000190.1 GCA_023266165.1 Thiotrichales bacterium | reverse complement strand
CTGCCAAGGCATGGAAATGTTTAGGAGTACTGAGCAGACGCATCTTACGCACTTTCAGATAACGTAAAATCCGAGCGCCTGTGCCCACCATGCGCAAACTGTTGTCAAACGCCCGCGTGCCTAGGTTTTGCGATATATTCTGATGCTGGCTGTGCTGCTGCAAGCTCTGTAACAACGCACGGCTGCTCTGACGATGAGACAAATACACAATCACGCCAGTACCCAGATCTGCAATCTGCTGCATGGCTGCGTGCAACGCCCAGCTTTTCTCAACGCCTTTCACAGCAAAGACATCGCCGATGTCCTCCTGATAATGCACACGCACGTTTGTCACCGCATGCGCATGAAGATCCAGATCCCCCTTGATCAAGGCAAAATGAATTTCTTCATCCAGTAAATCCTGCATCGCTCGAACCTGAAAAACGCCAAATCGCGTCTCCAGATCAAATGTGGCAATGCATTCCATTGTTTCTTCATGTGTGATGCGATATCGAATCAAATCCGCGATGGTTCCAATTTTCAAACCATGATGCTGGGCCATCGCCAGCAAATCATCACGTCTGGCCATACTGCCATCTTCATTGAGCACTTCTACAATCGCCGCTGCAGGCTCAAGGCCCGCCAACCGGGCCAGATCAGTGCTCGCCTCTGTATGCCCCGCCCGACGCAACACACCACCAGGTTGCGCCACAATGGGAAAAACATGCCCCGGTTGAACCAAATCAGATGCTTGGGCATGAGGTTGAACGGCAGTTTGAATGGTATGGGCCCGATCAGCGGCCGAGATCCCCGTCGTCACACCTTCGCGCGCTTCAATCGACACTGTGAAGTGCGTAGCCTGCACTTTGCCAGGCACCATGGGCAACAAGCCCAACCGCTCGCATCGCTCTACAGTCATGGGCATGCAAATCAATCCTCGCCCATACTTCGCCATAAAATTGATATCTTCCGGCCGCACTTTTTCAGCAGCCATGACCAGATCCCCTTCATTTTCACGGTCTTCATCATCGAGAATCAAAACCATCTTACCCTGACGAATATCTTCAATCAGAGACTCTATGCTGTCAAACATATGCAACCTGCTTCCATCCACTCCTATCACCCACAACGGCAGTGTATCAAATACCATGGAACATGGGTAGACCAGATTCAACAGGCCAGATTCAACAACTAAAATTTTTTAATAATAGCTTTATTTTTTGGCTTATGCTGGTAGAATACAAGAAAACATGAAATAAAAATATGAGGAACATCCTATGTATGGCCCTAATCGAACAGCAGATGAAATAAAAGCAGACGCGCCTCGAGCCCAACATGTGTACCCATTTGTACTTCCCTATGGAGAGCATGTAGATGAAGGCGGGACAAAAGAAAACTGGAGTGCCCAGACCCAAGCACGCGCGATCATCTTCGCTGCGCAGCACCTTCAGGAAGCACATCCAGATTTAAAGGGCGTTATGATTACTTACTCTGCCAATGGTGATCAAACTGCTCATATCAATGAGATTTATAAAGAAGGGAAAGATACTGGGGACCTCGTCATCCATGGAAAAAACCAAGCGAAAGTTATCATCTGCTTGATTGAGTATCTCAACACGGATGAATATGCCGATGTTCGCTCCTTCATTCATATTGCGCCTATCACCACCATGCCAGGGAGTGCTTGGATGAATGCTGTGGAGACAAAGATATACGCACAATACAACCCGCTGATCCAGCAGATTCAAGAAAGCGTTGGTCTGCTCGCTTGGCCTGTAGAGCAAACTCTTCACGAAAGTCTAATGCTCAAATTAATGCAGATTCAGTTTCATCAAGATCCCCCAGAGTTGATCGAGCAGGGCCACCCAGAGATGATCAGGCAAGATCTTCACAATATTCAATTTAAAATAAACCATGGCTTTGCTTTGCTGGTCTGGTGTAACCCATCTGAATCTGGCCTAACCATTGCAATTGGAGGGGGTGTTGCAACTAACAATGGCTGGATGGCAGACGAAAATTTGAAAAAAATCCATGACGCCTTGAAAGACATGATCATCGGGGCAACCCCTATCACCATCCCATATGCAGAGGTTTCTGTGCCTGATGACACCGCGATGATACGGCGAGGAGGAAAAAACAAGAGACCGCGACAAGCGAGATCCCCGTCACCCACACCACTGTTGCAGGCTCAGATGCTTGAGGGACTGAAGCTACCAGATTCTGATAGCCCGCTGGACTTAGATTATCTTTAACAACACT
>JAHFRR010000189.1 GCA_023266165.1 Thiotrichales bacterium | reverse complement strand
AATAGGGTAGCAAGATGTGCGCATGCCGTAGCCTTGCGGGAGAGGGGACAGGAAATTATGATGCGAAAATTTTTTATTTTTTAGAATTACCCACTCAAAACGACATAAACCCGATTTTTTCAACTCAAGCACACCCCTACCCCAAACACCATCAACATCGGCCAAAAATTATGGTTAAAGGCCTGAATGCACCGCTTAGGGTCATTGCCTTGGATGAGTGTTTGCTGATAGAGAAAAAAAGGGATCATCCCTAAAACAGCGCCTTCAAAGATCCAGCCCAAATGAGCAAGCATCCCTACTGCCAGATACAATCCAATGGTGACTGCTTGAAAGACCCCAATCCACACGCTCGCATAGCGCCCAAAAAATACCGCCGTCGATTTGATGCCAATGTGCAGATCATCCACGCGATCTGCCAACGCATATTCCGTATCATACGCCACACACCAGAATATCGACCCAAGCCATAAAACCCAAGCCAAAGCAGGCGCCTGGTTTTGTACCGCCGCAAAGGCCAGTAGAATCCCAAAGTTATAGGCCATGCCTAAGATCACCTGAGGGAAGTGCGTGACACGCTTCATCAACGGGTACACCAGCGCCAAAGCGCAGCCTACTAGGGCATAGATCAGCGATAAAAAGTTCAACATCAAGACCAGACCAAGCGCCAGCCCCAATAACATACCCAGCAAAATCCAAGCGTTACGCACACGCACACGCCCTGTGACCAGCGGGCGCAAGCGCGTACGAGCAACCTTTCCATCCCAATGACGATCGGCCAGATCATTGACAACATCACCCGCCGAGCGCATCACCACAATCCCCGCCATAAAAATCAAAAAGAGTGTCCAACCAGGCCATCCATGAGAAGCCAAAAACAACGCCAGCAACGTGGGGAACGCCATCAGGCCAATCGGCATCGGCCGATGCAAACGCATCAGTTGCCCATAGTTTCGCAGTCGCGCGCGAACGCCCTCCCAGCGCTGTGCCGTCTTTGAAATCAGGGGAAGCGCTGGCATATCTTGCACAAAATACTCAGTAATTGTCAGAGGATGCCCTTTCCAGTGAAAAACAGAGCGCCTGGCATATTTAAATTTTTCGGGACACAGATCTATGCCAATCCCCTCCCCTTCAAAACATGCATACTCAAAATCACTTCGCGTTACTGATTCATTATGATATAAAATAGCTTCCCCAATCGGGAGATCCATCAAGGCACCCCAAGGGATAGACAGGGCATCATAGGTGGATTGCGGCATTGTGACTTCCGCATAAACAACCGAACGACCCTTGAGCTTGTGCAGGATCTTTCTCTGAAACTGATGACCCGAAAATCCTTGCTGGAGCCTTACAAACTGATACTCCCCAGAAGCTCTCAGATATCGCGTTAACCGATCTGCTTGGGTGAGCCATGAGTGGGCTACGGGAGAGATGTTATTGATGGCGCATATTGATTGGAATTGCATTTTAAATCAATTTTTCAGTGCAGACTGGGATTGCAAAAAACAAAAAACCGGATCAAAAATCTTACAAAACTCCTCTAAAACCCTACCGACACTCGCCCTCCATCCTACCCTTCCTCCGCAAGGGAGGAAGGAACTTAAGAGTTCCATAGGAAAATCTTTCATTTTTTTGATTACCTACTCAAAACAACATAGGCCCAAAAGCATATCAATTCACACATGGGCGAAAGGGAACTGACAAGCCCAAATAAGAGAAACGCCTATCTCGTAAGCGCGCCATTTCAAGCTCTATAGACTCAAGCGGGTCTTTACACATACCAAAAAACTCATGCGCTTCGACAGAGGTTAAGCGCAATTGCTCGAGAGTAAACGAAGTAACTTCAGATGCTTGCATGCCTTAAAAACTCAACACTAAAATGCCTGGTCTGATTGTACCTTTTCCAAAAAAAAACTCAACCCACCCTCACGCGCAGGGCCCACCTCATGAAATTTGCTTATCACGTTTTTTGATGGCAAAGGGGTTCAAAGAGATAAGACTCAAACATATCTTCTGAAAGCCTTTATTGACAAGGCTTTCAGTCGCCTCTCCCCTTGAGTTCGATATCAACGCATGGAATGCGGCGAGTGAGGGGTAAAATCCATAAACCTCAGCACCCCTCACCCTCGAAACCTACGGTTTCTCGACCTCTCCCTCAAGGCTACGGCATGCACACATCTTTCTAACCTATTGAATTGCAAGGCTTTCTTATTCCCTCCTCCCTTGCGGAGGAGGGCTAGGG
>JAHFRR010000069.1 GCA_023266165.1 Thiotrichales bacterium | reverse complement strand
CTTGATGTTTGGGTAGAGAACGCTATGTCCCGCTATTTAGATCCTAAAACTGTTGTCGTCGGGTTGATAGAAGAATCCGCTTACAACCCAGGTGAGCTAGAAGCCTATGAATCTTATTGGAATGCCGTCAGCACAGAAAAAACATTGCTGACGGGGAGATACCAAGAAGGACTGGCTGCAGGAGAAAAGAAGGGGCTTGAAAAAGGACTCAAAAAAGGGCTGCAAAAAGGACTTATAGAGGGCGAAAGAAAAAACTCTGAAATGATTGCACGGGATATGATGCGAGAGGGTTTTGATCTCGAGACCATTGCGAAACTCACAAAACTGCCTTTGGATATTATATCTCGTCTTAAGTTATGATAGCATGGCCCTCTGGCTTTTAAGAGGATAGGGTTGAATGAAGAAGGTAGATGAGAAAACACTGGCCAATGCCATTCGGGTGTTGAGCATGGATGCGGTGCAAAAGGCGAATTCTGGCCATCCAGGGATGCCTATGGGCATGGCGGATATCGCAGAGGTCTTGTGGCGTAAGCATTTGAGGCATAATCCTAAAAACCCCCATTTTCCCAACCGAGATCGCTTTGTGCTGTCTAACGGCCATGGCTCTTTATTGCAATACAGTGTATTGCATCTGACAGGCTATGATCTGTCACTTGAAGATTTACAACAATTTCGACAGCTCCATAGTAAAACACCTGGCCATCCTGAATTAGGATATACGCCTGGCATTGAAACCACGACAGGCCCTTTGGGGCAGGGGCTTGCGAACGCGGTGGGGATGGCAATGGCAGAGAAGCAATTGGCACACCAGTTTAACCAATCAGGCCATGAGATCATTGATCATCACACCTATGTGTTTTTGGGGGATGGTTGTTTGATGGAAGGGATCTCCCACGAGGTCTGTTCGCTTGCGGGCACTTGGCAATTGGGCAAGTTGATTGCGTTTTGGGATGATAATGGCATCTCGATTGATGGCGATGTCAAAGATTGGTTCACGGATGACACCGTCAAACGCTTTGAGGCGTATGGCTGGCATGTGATTTCTCCAGTCAATGGTCATGACTCTGATCAGATCCATCAAGCGATTGTGGCGGCCAAAGCGGAAGTCACTCGGCCTACACTGATTTGCTGTCAAACCCAGATTGGCTTTGGTGCACCGAACAAGGCAGGTACCGCGCATTGTCATGGCGCGCCCTTGGGGGATGCAGAAGTCCAAGCAGCGCGGGCGTATTTACACTGGCCTTATCCTCCCTTTGAAATGCCCGAAGAGATCTATCAAGCCTGGTCTGCTGTGGATGCAGGGGAGAAGCTCCAAAAAGCGTGGGAGCAGAAAATCCAGAGTTATGAAAAAGCACATCCTGAGTTGGCAGAAGAGCTGTCCAGACGGCTGGATGGAGAGTTGCCAGAGCAGTGGTATGAATGGGTTCAGCAAGGGTTGCAAGAGGCAGCTGGCTTCGATAAAGTGGCGACGCGTCAAGCCTCTCAAACAGCCATTGCCCATTTTGCAAAAATCTTGCCTGAGATGCTGGGAGGCTCTGCAGATCTGACAGGGTCTAACAATACGAATTGGAAAGCCTGCGTGCCTATCAGCAGGGCTCAGCCTTATGGCAATTATATCCATTACGGTGTGCGTGAGTTTGGGATGTGCGCGATCATGAACGGCATGGCCTTGTATGGCGGTTTGATGCCTTTTGGTGGTACATTCCTGGTGTTTTCTGATTATGCCCGTAATGCGATTCGAATGTCTGCGATCATGCAGCAAAAAGTGATTTATGTGATGACCCATGATTCTATTGGCTTGGGGGAAGATGGCCCGACGCATCAACCCATTGAGCATTTGGGGAGTCTGCGTATGATTCCTCATTTAGATGTCTGGAGACCATGTGATGCGCTGGAGACCTTTGTGGCCTGGCAATCCAGCTTAGAGCGTGCCGATGGCCCTTCTTTGTTAGCTTTATCGCGTCAGACACTGCCTAAAATGCCCCGTACTCCTGAGCAGATTGAAAAAATCAGCTTGGGAGGCTATGTCCTGGTTGCTCGTCAAAAACCTGTTCTAAACCTTTTGGCGACAGGCTCTGAGGTCATGTTGGCTGTACAGGCCAGTGAAAAGCTCTGGGCACAAGGGATTTCTGCGCAGGTGATTTCTATGCCTTGTGTGGAGTTGTTTTTATCTCAGGATGAAGACTACCAAGCAGGGGTGTTGCAAGAAGAGATTCCCACTTTGGTGATTGAAGCAGGGGCTACGCATTATTGGCCCTCCATTATTCCAGGGGTGGGCATGGTGATGGGGATTGATACCTATGGCGAATCTGCACCCGCAGCAGATCTGTACCAGCATTTTGGTTTGACGGTAGAGCGTATTGTCGAAACGGCACAGGAGTGTATTGAGGGGTAGTTGCTCATGCGTGTCAAGGCTGATCACTGACTGTCAAGCAGTGCCGCAATGATTGCCATATGTCGATCCGTTGCGCCCTGATTTTGTAAAAAGCAAGATCGAGCGATGTCGCCCATTTGCGTTTGAAGTGAGGGGTGATCAAGGAGCTCTATAACAGATTCTGCAAGGGTTTGCGCGTTTGTAATCACCTGTGCGGCACCTTGTTGAACGAGATTGGCAGTGATCGCTTGAAAATTATGAAAATGAGGCCCTGTCAATAAAGGGAGGGCGAGTGCGGCAGGCTCTAAGAGATTGTGCCCGCCGATAGGTTTTAGGCTTCCGCCTACAAAAGCAATATCGCTGCAAGCGTAATAGATTAAGAGCTCGCCCAGTGTATCCCCTAATAACACCTGCGTTTTGGGTAAGATCTCTGCCTGGCTGGATTTGCTCTGATAACTCAAATGCGAGTTTTGAATCAAACCTTCCACTTCTATAAATCTTTCAGGATGGCGCGGAACCAGCAATAACAAGGCCTGAGAATGGCTTTTGAGAATCTGGTGATGGGCCTCTAGCATCATGTTTTCTTCACCCAGGTGGGTGCTGGCGGCAATCCAAATCGGACGGCCTTTCACGCCGAGCGCTTGAAGTTGATCTCGTCGGGTTTCTAAATCAAGAGGCAGGCGCATATCAAACTTCATGCTGCCTGTGATAGAGATCTGCGCGCTTGGATATCCTAACTGCTGAAATCGCTGGGCATCGTTGTGATGCTGGGCAGCGATATGAGATAAAGACTGCAACATCAAGGGCGTGATGCCAATGGCTTTTTGGTAGCGTTTGAAGGAACGTTCTGAAAGGCGAGCATTGGCCAACAGAGAGGGAATCCCTACCTGGTGTGTGACATAGAGGAGATTTGGCCAGAGTTCGGTTTCAATCAAGATTAAAATTTTAGGTTGCGTGCGTTTTAAAAATTTTTGAATAAAACAGGGGGTGTCATAAGGCAAATACGCATGATAGAGTTTTGATGCTTGAATCTGGGGGCTGAAGTTTTTAGCGATCCACGCACGACCCGTGGGTGTGGTATGGGTGATCAACATGGGGAGATCGGGATAGGTTGCTAAGAGCTTTTCAATCAAGGGCTTGGCAGCAATGGATTCCCCTAGTGAGACGGCATGCAACCAAATGGAATTTTGCAGTGTAAAAGGCAGAATCCCTAATCGCTCAGAGAGATGTTCTCGATACCCTGGGTTTTTACGCCCACGCCACCAAAGACGCATAAAAACCAGAGGCAGTGTGAGGTAGATCAATAGCGTGTAGGGTTTTTGGATCAGAAACGAAGAGAGGCGTCTCATGTTCGACCCAAAACTTTTTCGAGGCGATCCATGGCACGCGTGAGCTCTCCCTCAGAGGTTGCGAAAGACGCGCGCAGATAGCCGGGGGCGGCAAAAGCAGATCCTGGTACAAACGCCACTTCGGTATGGTCTAGCAGATAAGTTGCGAGCTCAAGATCATCTCTTAGCTCTAAATTCTGACAGGCTTGTCGCACATCAAAAAACGCATAAAACGCACCAGAAGCGGGCAGGCAGCGAATGCCTTTCAAGGCATTCAATCTTCTGACAATCAGGTCATGGCGCGCTTTGAATTGTTGCACCATAGGCATCACAAAATCTTGTGGGGCATTCAGTGCTGCGAGGGTCGCCGCTTGGGAGATTGAGCAGGCGCAAGAAGCATTTTGAGATTGCAGCTTGTTCATGGTCTCAATGATCTCAGAGCTGCCTGCGGCATAGCCTATGCGCCAACCGGTCATGGCATATACTTTAGAGGCGCCGTTGATAACAACGGTTCTGGATTTTAATGCTGGATTTGCTGTGATAAAAGCGCAGAAGGGAGCCTCCCCCCAGTAAATATGCTCATAGATATCATCACTGGCAATCAAGACCTTGGGGTATTGCTTTAAAATGGCGCCTAACGCTTTCAACTCTTGCTCTGAGTAGACCATGCCTGTAGGGTTTGAGGGGCTGTTGATGACGAGCATTTTGGTGCGAGGGGTGATGGCGTGTTGAAGCTGTTGTGGGGTCATCTTAAAACAGGTTTCTGCGGTTGTCTGCACTAAAATAGGGGTGGCATCACAGAGCTTGACCATGTCGACATAGGACACCCAAGCAGGGACGGGAATAATCACCTCGTCTCCCTTATTCAATGTTGCTTGAAAAAGATTGAACAAGCTGTGCTTAGCCCCCGATGAAACCAGGATCTCAGAGGGGTGGTATAGGATGTTTTGGTCACGCAGAAATTTTTGCGCGATGGCTTCTCGCAGCTGAGGGGTGCCTTCCACAGGGGTATATTTGGTTTGGCCTTGTTGGATCGCCTGAATGGCTGCAGCTTTGATAAAATCAGGGGTGTCAAAATCAGGTTCGCCCGCACTGAGGCTGATCACGTCGCGCCCTTGGCGTTTGAGCATCATGGCTTTTGTGGCGACTGCGATGGTCGCGGAAGGCTGAATTCGGTGGGCTCGGTCAGAGATGATGTCGAACATAAAAATGGATCCTCGACAAGTAAAATGGCGCGCCCGGACCGATTCGAACGGCCGACCGCCTGGTTCGTAGCCAGGTACTCTATCCAGCTGAGCTACGGGCGCGCTGAGGGTTGGATTCTACTGGGAGGGGGAGGGGGATGTCAAGCGCTTTTTTGGAAATTAATTCAGCTCACCTTTGAGGAGAGGCTTTGCGCTGCAGCGGATTCCCGCAGCGCTTTCAAGACTTCATCGCACCATTTGAGTTTAGCTTCTAAGACGACTTCAGAGTAGCGATGGGCAAAGAGCAGATAGCGATGATCTTCTTTGTTTTTATGCTCGTCATCAATATGGCGTTTGATTTGCTGTAGGGTGCGGATTTGAAAGAGCAATTGCGATTGATGTTCCTGAATATGAGAGAGCGTTTCATCGAGATCTAACCGTTCACCCAAGGAGAGTTTGAGCAGAAGCTCTTCTCGATACTGTGTCATCTCGACGGGTTCGTGGAGCCATTCCTCTAAATGCTTCAGCCCTTCGGAGGTAATCAGATAGATGCGACGATTACGCGCGCCACTGTCGGTATCGAGTTTGGAGCTTACCAAGCCTTCTTCCTCCAGCTTTTTTAAAATGGGATAGATCTGTGCGTTGCTCTCAGACCAATGAAAAGGGGAGACCTTTGACAGCTTTTGCTTCAGATCATAGCCTGACATATGGCTTTTGCTGAGCCACCCTAAAATGGCGAACTGGCTTTTGTTGATGCGGCTCATGATGTTTCCTATATTGATCTGCAAGGGAGTCCGAAATCCAATACCGGTAGTTTATACCTGTTCGCCTCAGTTGTCTAGATACAAGTATTCAGAACCTGAATTAACAACCCATCTCATTAACAGGTATAAATGACCTATATACATAACCCGTATGGTAATTAAATGGTGAGTGAAAAAATGAGTTTATCGATGGGGAAGAGTGTGCTATCATTACGTCATTATTTTCGAAATAGTTCAAAATAAGCTTTAGGATACAAAGATTGAAAACACAGGCATGGACACAACGCTGGCGTCGCCAAGGATTTCTGGTTTTATCTGGATTTTGCGTGATGTTTTTGAGCCTCTGCTTCGCCAGTGAGGTCGTCAGCTATCCTCTGGAAATCAACCTGGAAAGCAATGCGAGCGCCCCCAAATTCTCTGATATCACGGTTCAAAACCAAGATATGACGGACACCTCATTTGTGCAAGTCACCGTGAAAAAGCGCATTGTAGAACCTTCTGGTGTGGTCAAATGGATCGAGATCACCCCCAATCCGATCAACTCTGATGTAGGGATTTCGTGGAAAAAGTCAGCCATTCCTGCAGGTGCAGTCAAGTTATTGCGTGTGATTGATTTCGCTAAAAACCCACCCAAAACAGATGAGGCCTATGAGGTGACGATCACACCCACGATCCCTCCCTTCATACGCAAAAAGCCAGTGCCCTCTCACCAAATTCATGGTCAACTGACACTGGTCTATGCCTATCAAGTACTTGTGATTTTGCGCCCTCTTAATCCTCATGCTGTGATTCACAGCACGCGCGATGGAGACAGACTCACGCTCACCAACACCGGCAATTCTGATGCGCTGCTCTCTCATATACGAAGCTGCATGCCTGATAAAACTTGCAAACCTCTAGAACCTTATCGGCTTTATGCGCAAACCCATTGGACAGTGGAGATTCCCAAAGAGGCAACTCTGTATTTCACTCAGACAGTGACAGGGTCTGACGTTTCAAGAGAGATAGCTCGTGGCTAACATGGACCTCAAGACCACCCTGAAGCATTACAACACACATGCCTTGGGGGTGGCAGAGATCACGAAACCCCTAGAGGCTCTGGGAATCATTGGGTTTTACTATATCCGTTTATACGAAGATGGTAGTTTTTTGGATTTAAGCGCCAGGCCCGATTGGTCTTTATTATATTTTCAAAAACTCTTTGCGGGTCAATATCCTCTTTCAGCACTCTCAGATCATATTTATATTGAAAATGGCGTGAATCTTTGGACATTGAATGCTGACAATCCCATTTGGCAAGATGGCATTGCCCACTTTGGATATGGCAATGGCATTACGCTCTGTGAGCA
>JAHFRR010000188.1 GCA_023266165.1 Thiotrichales bacterium | reverse complement strand
AAAGCCCTGTTTGATATTATTGGCAAAGACGGCAAAGTGCTGGTAGAGCAAGGTCGTCGTGTGAGCGTCAAGCATGTCAAGCAAATGCTTGAAGAGAAAATCACAGAAATTGCGGTCTCCGAAGATTATCTCTTGGGTAAAGCGCTGTATGCCCCCGTGATAGACACCCAAACAGGCGAGCTGGTGTTGGAGGTCAACGCTCAACTGACGCAAGATGTTTTAGCGAAGCTGCGCGAGCAAGAAATCCATCACTTTAAAATTTTACACACCAATGATCTGGATCGTGGGGCCTATATCTCTGAAACCTTGCGTGCGGATTCTACGGTGAGCCAGCTCGATGCCCTCGTTGAAATCTATCGCATGATGCGACCCGGTGAGCCGCCTACGGTGGAGTCTGCCACAGCGATGATGGGGAATTTGTTTTTCAGCCCCGATCGTTATGATCTCTCTCGTGTGGGCCGCATGAAGTTCAACCGTCGCTTAGGGCGCAAAGACCCTACAGGGCCAGGCGTTCTATCCAAAGAAGATATTTTGGATGTGATGAAAGTGCTGATTGAGATTCGAAATGGACGCGGGGAGATCGATGATATCGATAACCTGGGCAACCGTCGTGTCCGATGCGTGGGCGAGATGACAGAAAATCAATTTCGTGTCGGCATGGTGCGTGTGGAGCGGGCTGTGCGTGAGCGCTTAAGCCTCTCTGAGCGCGAAGCCATGATGCCGCAGGATCTCATCAATGCAAAGCCTGTCTCTGCAGCGATTAAAGAGTTTTTTGGCTCCAGCCAATTGTCTCAGTTTATGGATCAAAATAACCCGCTTTCTGAGATCACGCACAAGCGTCGTGTCTCAGCGCTCGGGCCGGGCGGTTTAACCCGTGAGCGTGCTGGCTTCGAGGTGCGAGATGTGCATCCGACCCACTATGGTCGCGTATGCCCCATTGAAACCCCGGAAGGGCCGAACATTGGTTTGATCAACTCTTTGGCGACGTATGCCAGAACCAACGAGTTCGGGTTTATTGAAACGCCTTATCGGCGTGTCGCTGGTGGCTTGGTTTCCAATGATGTTGACTATCTGACAGCGATCGAGGAAGGCAAGTTCGTGATTGCGCAGGCCAGTGCAAAGCTCGATAAAAAAGGATTCTTGATCGAAGATCTGATCCCTTGTCGTCATAAAAACGAAACCATTTTCTCCTCGCGAGATCAGGTGCAGTATATGGACGTCTCCCCGAAACAGGTGGTGTCGGTAGCGGCAGCGTTGATTCCTTTCTTGGAACATGATGATGCCAACCGTGCTCTGATGGGATCTAACATGCAACGTCAAGCGTTGCCTGTGGTGCGTGCACAAAAGCCTCTGGTCGGAACCGGAATGGAGCGTGTGGTCGCAACGGATTCGGGCACGGGTGTTGTTGCCAAACGCGGTGGAGTGGTCGAATCTGTCGATTCTGGGCGTATCGTGATTAAAATTGACAGCGCGGAAGTTGCTGAGAATGCAGCGCTCGTGGACATTTATAATCTCACTAAATTTATTCGCTCCAACCAAAACACCTGTATGAACCAACGTCCTATTGTCAAGCCAGGCGATAAAATTCAAAAGGGTGACTATATCGCTGATGGTTCCTGTACGGATTTGGGAGAGCTCGCGCTGGGGCAAAATTTATTGGTTGCCTTTATGCCGTGGAATGGATTTAACTTTGAAGATTCAATCCTGCTCTCAGAAAGAGTCTTAGAAGATGACCGGTTTACCTCGATTCATATTGAAGAATTTACGTGTATCTCTCGGGATACTAAGCTTGGACCAGAGCTGATTACGGCGGATATTCCCAATGTCAGCGAGAGTACACTGACCAAGCTGGATGAGTCTGGAATTGTCTATATCGGTGCGAAGGTAGGCCCCAGTGATATTCTGGTGGCGAAGATTACCCCGAAAGGCGAGTCTCAGCTGACCCCCGAAGAAAAGCTTTTGCGAGCGATCTTTGGTGAGAAAGCGGCGGATGTTAAAGACAGCTCGCTGCGTATGCCTGGTAGCCTTTTTGGTACAGTGATTGATGTTCAGGTCTTTACGCGAGATGGGGTGGATAAAGACGCCCGTGCCTTGGCCATTGAGCAAGAGCATATGGATCGCGCGCGCAAAGATCTCCGAGAAGAGTTCCGCATTCAAGAGGAAGCGTTGTTCAGTAATCTCAAAACCGCTTTGACAGGCGAGGTTGCGAAAGCCGCCGGCGCAAGTTTAAAGAAAGGGGAGATCATGACAGCAGAGGTGCTGCAAGCGCT
>JAHFRR010000003.1 GCA_023266165.1 Thiotrichales bacterium | reverse complement strand
CAAAAATTGCACATCCTTTTCAAGAAAATTCCAGTCATTCACTCTGTGTACGATAGTGAATGGCACGTAGTAATGACCTCCCTGGGTTATTACGTTTGAGCCGTTTTCATGAGGTGGCCCTGCAAAATACCCTCTATTCTCGATGATACGGATGCCTCACCTTGAGCGTCCAGGCGCGATAGAGCTGCTCTATCAGCATCACACGGGCGAGGGCATGAGGAAAGGTCAAGGGCGAGAGCGACCAGGTTTCATGAGCACGTGCTTGGATCTCAGGTGTCACGCCATCAGGTCCGCCAATCACAAATACCAGGTCTTTACCTCCCTGCTCCCAGCGCTCAAATTGTTGAGAGAGTTCAAGGCTTGAGAACGATTTTCCGCGGACATCTAATAAAATAAAATAACTTTTTTCAGGGATTTGAGTCAGCAATGCTTTGGCTTCCAGGGCAGGTGTTTTAGGAGGGAAGGCATGATGAGAGAGCTGATAGTTTTTGGGAAGGCGTTTGGCATAGTCTTCAAAAGCCCTATCTGCCCAAAGTGGGGGTTTATGGCTGACCGATAAGATCTGGATTTTCATAGCGCAAAGCTCTGAAATCCTTGAATCAGCTGGAGACATTCGTCAGGGCTGACAAATTCAAAGAGCTCAGTGAGCCATTGATCTTGTTGGGGTTTATGGGATTCAGGATGCTGGAAGTCCATACGCATTTTCTCTATTTTCAGAAACCCACGCTCTTTGGCCAGGGCTAAAATATGGGAAATGGCGCGAAACATGGTTTTGCGATGTTTGGAGGTTCGATCAAAAGCCTGTTGGAAACACTTTTGGACATCCAGCGAGGAGTGCGCGTGCTGTACGATCATCTTGTGAGGCATATTATGAGGCATAAGCCAGTTGTCCCGCTTTATTGAGTATCAAGCTCAGAGTCTCTTTGCGTGCGCGCAGTGTAAATCGCCCGTTGCTGTTTTGTAAAGTGGGGGTCGGGTAAAAAACCAGAGACTGACTTAAGGGAAATCCTTGGTAAGTCAATTGAATCGGGGGTTTCATGGCATCAAAATGGGCTAAAATTTTTTGAGGTTGAGAGCGGGAGTCAGAGTGGAGTGTGGCATCTGTATTCAGTGTTTGCAACACCAGGCCGTCGCTCCAATGGCGAGGGTTAACGGGGGTGATACTAAGAGGGGTATTCAGAATGACAGCATGCGTGTGAGCCTCTTGGATAAAGACTTCCAGGCGATGTGCTTCGCTTTTCAGTAATCGATGCTCTGATCTTTCGGGATGAAAGAGCGAAAGCCCTAGCCAGACCAGGCTGCTCAGGATGGCCAGCGCCAGTAAGCTTTCTAACAGCGAAAATCCTGAACTGGCGTGAAGCGTGCTTTTCATGAAAGGCCTGCTTGATCTAGCCAGGCTTGTGCATTGGAGAGGGTCAGGGCTGTGATCTCAAGACCGCCCATCAGTTCTGCTAAGGCTCTCACGCGGGCTTGACCTGTGACTTCTGTGACCGTTGAGTAGGCATGATGGGTGTGATGATGTTTTTGGATTTGAAAATGATGATCTGCCAGTGCTGCAACTTGAGGGAGGTGAGTGATACACAAGACTTGGGTGTGTTGGCTTAAGCGCTTGAGCAATCTCCCTATCTGCTCAGCGATGGCGCCACTGATGCCCACATCGACTTCATCAAAGATACGTGTGGGGAGGGGGGCTTGAGCATCCATCACCCGCTGGAGGGCCAGGCTGATGCGAGAAAGCTCCCCTCCAGAAACAATTTGGCTGATCGGGGAGAGCGGCTGCCCTGGATTGGTTGACATCCAGAATTCCCCCGACTCCAATCCCAGTGGGCTATAGAGGTGTAAGGGTTTGGAGGTCAGTCTCACCTCAAAACGCCCTTGATGAATGGCAATCTCAGGCAATAGGGCGTCGATACGCTGGGCCAGTGCGTGTGCGCTGATCGCACGCTGGTGAGAGAGTTCGGTGGCGGTTGTGAGATAGGCTTGCTTTTGCCTTGAAAGGGTCTGATCCAACTGGATCAAGCGCTCCCCGAGATCTTCAAAGCATGCGCGCTCTGCCAGCAGATGGGTGAGATGCTGGGGCAGATCTTGAATATCAATATGGTGTTTGCGGGCCAGATCTGAAAATCGTAAGAACTGTGCCTCCAGATGGGCAAGTCGCGCAGGATCAAACGCCATGCGCTCGCTATAGCGCGCCATGTCATGGCCTAGTTCTGCTAGCTCTAACACCGCTGCGTGTAATCGATCTCGCGGGTCTTGAAGCGCTGGGTCGTGTTTGAGTAAGGGGGTGAGCTCTGAGAGCATCCTCTGTAGGGGAGCACACACTGCCTCTTCAGCATGAAGCAGTGCCTCTGAGATGTGCTGTGTGGTCGTTTGCAGGGTGATAGCATGGGTCAATCGGCTCAGCTCGGCATCCAGGGCTTGGAGATCCAGATCTTTCAGGCCCACGGCTTCTAATTCCTGAATTTGATAGTCTAGGAGGGTCAAGGCATGCTGCGCTTTTTGTTGCTGCTCCAAGACAGTGGTGCGTTCAGTGGATGCGGCTTTTAAATCTTCTGTGATCTGAGATAAAAGCGCTAAGAGAGGGTGGTGTCCGCCAAATTGATCGAGTAGACTCGCTTGTCTCTCCAGGTTGAGTAAGGCTTGATGCTCATGCTGGCCATGAATACCCATCAGTTTTGTCCCTGTTTGCTTGAGTTGCTGTAACGAGCAAGGGATGTTTTGGATGGAGGCCTTAGATTTACCATCGGCGTGAATCACGCGCTCAAGCAAGATGTCTTGAGTTTCGCCGGGGATCTTGAAGATCGCACGTAATCGCGCGTAGGGGGTTTGATGGCGTACAAAGTGGGCATCGCCTCGGGCGCCCAGTAGCAAATTGAGAGCGTCCACCCAAATCGATTTCCCCGCACCCGTTTCGCCTGTAATGACGGTCATACCTGAAGATAAGCGCAGCGTCTGGGACTCAATCAGGGTGAAGTTTTCAAGGCTTAACTCTATCAGCATTGTCTCACAATCTCTTTTGGTTTTTAATTTTTAAGGTTTTTAATTTAAGATAGGCTCAGGTGGGCATCACAGACCAATGCAGCTTGCTGCGTAGCACTTGGTAATCATTATGGGTTTTTGGATGCAAGAGCCGGAGCGGCTTGGCTTGACGTGAAATAGTAAAAAGCTCCTCGCGTTCTAAAACCCACTCTTCATGCCCATCAAAGCTAATTTTAGGGGCTTGATCTCGATAGTTGATGACTTCCAGTTGAATGTTTTGATGGCTGGGGATCACCAGGGGGCGAAAAGACAAGGCGTGGGGAGATTTGGGGACAAGTAAAATGGCGTCCACATCAGGAGTGAGGACAGGGCCACCTGCCGAGAGTGCATAGGCGGTAGAGCCTGTCGGGGTTGAGATAATCAAGCCGTCAGAGCGTTGTCGATACACAAACTCGCCGTCAATCCTGAGTTCAAACTCTAGCAGTGATGCTTGCCCTGAAAACAAGACAATATCATTGAGGGCGTTATTTTTTTTTGAATGCTGAGGAGAACTTCCTTCGAGCAAAAAGCGCTGGCTTTCTTGTGCATGGCCCTCGAGCATCGGGATCAGGTGAGAAAGAATCTGGTGGGGCAAAATATCAGTTAAAAAGCCTAGGGTGCCGCGATTGATGCCGATCACAGGAATGCCTTGCAAAGACAGGCCTCGTGCGATACGCAAGAGTGTGCCATCCCCTCCAATCGAAATCACCACATCAACAGGGGTTTTTTCAGGATCTGTTTCAGGAGATGTCAATGGATAAAGAGAGACTTGATAGTGACGCGCTTCAAGCTGCTGTTGTAAACTCTCGAGAGTTTCTTGGCTTTGCGCATGGCCTTTCAGACAAAAAAGCCCAATATGACGAAACGCAGGCATAAATGCTCCTGAAAGGGATATCATGGGGTCAGTATAGCGTTATCTTGAAGGGCTGCAAAGAGAGGCTTCACACAACGCAGCGGTTAATCGCTCTACGATGGAGGTTCCTGTTGAAGGGGTCTGTATCAGGCTCAGTGCGATCTGTGCGGCAGATTCATAGGTCATTCCTTGGGGCGCATAGGCTAAGGCGTAGCGGATCGCACGGTCAATCAACTTGGCATTGCTGGGGGAGAGATGAGTCATTTGGTTTCCTGAGAAATACCCAAGTCGCCCTAAGGTCAGTGTTGAGTGGGCGTTCAAAAGGCATTTGAGTGCCAACTGTGAATAGGCTAAGGGGAGCGTGTTGGGTAGGCTTAAACAGGCTTGATTTGAGAATCTCTGAATGGCCGGAAGCGCAGCCTGGCTCAGAGGGTCTATAAAATCTATTTGAATTTTCAGCTGATAAGGCGTAGGGGCTTCAGGTAGGGTAAAGGTTGCCAATTGGCTGAGCTGGGCCATATCTGCTTGATTTTTTGTTTTAATTTGCCAGGGAGAGGCAGAGGGAGTAGGTGTGATGGGAGGTAAATTAAATGTTGGGGCACGCTCGGTTAAATCCGCTAAGACAGTCAAGAGGCAGATGGGATCGCTCTGATACTCCAGAGGGTTTTTTAGAACGGGAAAGCCAGGTTGGTTCAGGATCTCAGACTCATATCGAATCAAAGGCGCTAGGGCCTGGAAGTCCAGTGTATTAAAGAAAGTTTGAAAGTGTACAAAATCAAAATCAGGATCTAACAAAACCAGTAAAGCCAGCTGGAGTGCCGTCGTAGC
This sequence comes from Thiotrichales bacterium, assembly GCA_023266165.1. Taxonomy (GTDB): domain Bacteria; phylum Pseudomonadota; class Gammaproteobacteria; order Francisellales; family CACEW01; genus JAHFRR01. The sequence goes on along the minus strand of JAHFRR010000003.1, from coordinate 21,158 downwards.
TTGTAACCGTGTACTACCGGTTAATGCCATAGGGCCCACGTCTAACACCAGCGTTTGGATCTGATCTAAAAGCTCAGGGTTTTTGAGCCTTGGTTTCACTTGATGAAGCGGGTTATTGAGCATGAGTAAAGCGCCCGATTGGGCGTGAACGGCAGCGGTCAAAGCGCCTAACACGTACGGTGTACGTCCGCTGGCTGCAAGGCCTATCACATAATCGTGGGCAGTGAGCTGGTAAGGCTTTAACGCATTTTCCCCTTGAGTGAGGCTGTCTTCAATCCCTTCTTGAGAGCGAATGAGCGCTCCGGTTCCACCGGCTAACAGTGCGATGATCTTGAGATTAGGGTGGGTTTCTCGTAGATACGCTTGCATCCAGTAGGCGAGCCTTCCGCTGGAACCACAGCCAACCAGAAAAACTCTGGCGGTATAAGCACTCTCTAGGATAGGCTGTTGAAGTCGTTGGATCTGGGGTAAATAGTGCTGAAATTGTTGCACCGTCGCTTGATCGATGCTTTGCCAAAGCGCCAGTGCGCGGGGGAGATCCTCAAGGGCAAGCTGCGAGAGCTCGCGCGTTGCTGAATGGGGCGTCTCTGTCGTGAGAGGTGGTTCGGTTTGATAGAGCTTCGCCCAGGTTTTAAGGTCAAATTCCATGGTTTAAGACTTTAATCAATTCAATGATAAATTGCAAAGAGTGCCGATACGTATCCAGTTGAGGGTTGTACTCCGCGATCTCAAAAGCCAACAGAGAGGTTAAGTCACAGTTTTTGAGGGTGTTTAAAAACGAGTGAATACCAATGCCTTCGCCCTCTGGGGTGCCAACAGCAATGATCTCTGTGGCATCTAAACCATCGAGATCTAGGCTAATACCCACTTGGCCTGTAGCGTTGACCAAACGTGCATATTCGGCTGTAAAGTTGGCTTGAAAGCGCTGAGGTGTTAACTCATGCTGGTAATAAATTTTGACACCCAGCTTCGTGAGTAATTCAAGCTCGGGTGTTTCGAAAGAGCGTATCCCGAAATACACTAAATATTCTGGCTTGAGCTTTGGGGTGTGGGATAAAATCTCGCACAGCGCTTGAGCGCCATGCCCCAAGAGATGGGCGACTGGCATGCCGTGTAGATTTCCTGAAGGTGAGGTGTCAGGCCGATGAGCATCTAAATGGGCATCCACCCAAATCAGGCTTAAGGGGGCATTTTTGTGGGTTTGAAGGTAATGGCTGGCGCCACTCCACGTCCCGATAGCGCAGGCATGGTCTCCACCCAGCAGTAAAGGGAACTGGTGATGTGCGAGCGTCTGCTCAGTCAGTTGCGCGATTTGGGTAAAATAAGCTTGTTGAGCGTTAAGATCATGTGCATCGCCACGATAATATAAAAGATGGCTATCAGGTCGAATGGCGTGTTGAACCGCTTGGCCTGCAAGGGCGTGTAGAATAACCTCAGGAGCGTGCTCGCACCCGATGATTCGCCCGCATTGTCCAATGCCAGAACCGATCACGGTCAAGGGGCGTGTGGGATGGGGTAGGTGCATGGGGTCATATCCTATGGGTGGCGATGAGGTGTGGGTATTTTTGCATAAACCCCCTGTTTCGTAAAGCTTATTCAGGCGATCTGGCAGGGCTGCCCTATGAAACTTCCGAGAAACGGCAGTTGTTTACATTTTATAGGCATAGTGATACAATTTGTATTCAGTTTGTTTTAAAATTTCTCCTGTGAATCAAAAGAAAAAGGCAGCTTTTTATGTCCAAAAACGATCATGACCATACGTTCAAACTGCTGCTCAGACAAGCCTCATTTGTCATCCCGCTTTTAAAAACCTATCTACCAGAAGACATCCAGAAGCTGATCCATTGGGACACCCTGGAGCTTTACCAGTTGAGCGGAGATCACAAGGAAGAGAAAACGCTGAATGAGCATATCGCAGATGTGGTCTATCAAGCGAGAATCCAAGATGAACTCGGATTTTTGTGGATTCATTTTGAGCATCAAGGACAGCCAGATGCGATGATGCCTATGCGTACCGTCAACTATCAGTCCAGCGAACTCTTGAAATATGTTCATGCCAATGGCCTTAAAAAATGTCCGCCCATCATCTCGATTGTCTATTACCAAGGGAAACGCCCTTACCCTTACTCTATGGACATCGCAGATTGCTTTGAAAGCCCAGAGCTCTCCATGCGTTATTTCAGTTGCCCCCTGTTAATTGACTTAGCCAGCCTTTCTGACGAAGAGCTCACGGCCCATGCTGGTATTGGCCCTGTTGAGCTTCTTCTTAAACACATACGCCTTCCCAGTTTTTCAAAAAACTACCGTGGGATCATCCAAGCGTTGCAAACGGTAGGTGACGCTGAACGGCGTATTGTGATAAGATATCTTATAGAAAGGGCGGATATCTCAGAAAATGACTTGAAAATCGCCCTTTTGGATTACTTACCCAAAGATGAGGATATTATCATGACTGTCGCTGAACAAATTGGACAACGATATTTTGCGCAGGGAATTCAAGAAGGTACCCAAGAGGGTATGCAGAAGGGTGCTCAACGCGAAAAGGAAGTGATTGCAAAAAACCTTTTCCTGAAAGGCTTGGAGGATGATATCATCGCTGAGTCTACAGGTCTCTCAAAAGAGATGATCTTGAGAATCAAAAAAGAAAATTTGAAATAGGTCTCTAAAATAAATCGAAGCTGTATTATCTGCCTTTGCGCAGCAACTAAAAATTCTTAATCGCCGAGATCAAGTCTTTGGGATCTGAAAGTGGTGGGATCATATCGATGTCATGCCCAATTTTGTGAATCTTGGCAAGATCGTGCGTGAGTCTGAGCGCTGAAAAGTCTTCCAGAGCAAAGCCGACAGAGTCAAACAAAGTGATTTCATCAGGGTTTTCTCGGCCTGGCTTTTGATGGGTGATGAGCTCCCAGAGTTCAGCATGGACATGAGAGGCAACTTCAGTGGGTGTCAGTCGTTGGATCTCCCCCTCAATCATAGACTGGGGAAGGAATTCGACGACAATCTTGCTGCGATAAAGCAAAGATTTCTCGAGTTCTGTTTTCCCTGGACAATCGCCTCCCAGCCCGTTGATATGTACCCCTGGTTGGATCCAGTCATTGCAGATGACGTTCACATGGCCTTTGCATGCTGTGCAGACGGTGATGATGTCTGCGCCCAGACAGGCTTGTTCGGCAGACTCACAGCGCGTGAGTTTGAAGGCTCGATGGGATAGGTTTTTTTGATATTTGTCCATGGCGAGGGGATCTGTATCAAAAAAACGGACTTCTTGGATATCACGTATCAATGTCTGGGCCAGTGTTTGAAACTCGCTTTGTGCGCCTGTGCCAATCATCGCTAATACATGGCTATCTGGTCTCGCTAAAAAGTCTGTGGCCAAAATCGTGGTTGCTGCGGTTCTAAACGCTGTGAGCACGGTCATCTCAGAGATCAAGAGAGGATGGCCATCCACAACCTGTGAGAGCTGGCCTGTGGCGACAATGGTTTGCTTGCCAGAGAGGGGGTTTTTAGGGTGCCCATTGACATATTTGAAGGCATAGTACTGATGATTGCAAATGGGCATCAGTTCGATCACGCCATCAGGCACATGGCACGCATGGCGCGGGCTTTTGTCAAAGCTCTTCCAATCACTGAAATCGTTTTTGAGATAGGTCACAAGATCTTGAGTCAATTTTTTAAAACCATGCGTCGCGACCAGGGTTTCCAAATCTGTGACGGTGATGAGTTTCATGAGAAAGGTGCTCCTGCATTTTATAGGGCGTGATTCAACAAAAGATGGCTGAGTACAGTGAAGAGCCGCCCGTTAGCTCCTGGGCCATACAGGCTATTGCCTTGCTCGTGATAGATCGAGTAGGCAATGTCTAAATGGGCAAAGGGAATACTGGGGTCAACGAAGCGTGTGAGAAACCCTGCCGCGTTGCTGGAACCTCCAATGCCGCCGCCTTTAGCGATGCTGCCATTGGCCAATTTTGCAAACGCTGAGGGGAGGTTGTCACGATGCCAGGCCTCTAACGGCATGCGCCAGAGGGGGTCGTGATGTGTTTTGCCAGCGGCTAAGATCTTTTCAGCCAGGGCATTGTGCTGGGTGAACAGTCCAGAATACTCATCTGCCAAGGCGGTTCCGATCGCCCCTGTCAGGGTTGCGGCATCGATGATCCACTGAGGTTTGTCCAGAGATGCAATTTGGAGTGCATCTGCTAGAACCAAGCGGCCTTCAGCATCTGTATTGAGAATCTCAACAGTTTCACCGTTTTTGTATGAGAGGATATCACCTAGCTTGTACGCACGGCTATTTACCATGTTTTCAGCGGAGGCGATAATGACTTTCACACGAGTACGTAACCCCTGTGAAATGGCGAAGCTTAAAGCAGCGGCCACGGTGACAGCCCCCCCTTTGTCCATTTTCATGGAGATCATGCCTTCACTGGTTTTGAGGCTGTACCCTCCTGAGTCAAAGGTAATGCCTTTGCCCACCAGAATTGCTGAGACGGGTGCGTTGGGGTTTTGGGTGGGGTTGTAGTCATAAATGGCGATAGCGGGGGTATGTTGGCTGCCTTTGCCTACGGTGTAGGTACCTATCCAGCCTTGAGATAAGAGATCCTCGCCTTCAATAAACTGAGAGGTCAGGTAGGGGGTAAGGGATTTGAGATGTGCGTCAATCTCGCGAATCAGCACCGCGGGGTAGATCTCATCGGGTGTGCCATTGAGTAACTTCTTGAGCCAAGTCGCCGTTGCAATGCGTTGGGTATAAAGCGGATCAGTGAGATCAGCCGTGATAGAGACCAGTTTGGTAGGGTGGGAAATCCCTGAATAAAACGCCCATTGACGCTCGAAAGTCCATGCATTACCTTTGAGATGAAAACTCCGGCAGGGTAGGGTCTGGCAGGTTTTAGCGGTACGCTGTAGCTTTCTGAGAAAATAAGGGTCATTCTCAGGAATGTGAAAAACCAGGTCAGTACCCTGGAGAGAGAACGCAGCGTCTGGGTTCCAAGGTTTTGCGGCGGGGTGATGGGAGAGGGTGACATTCATGTGCATAATGGGCGTCCTAGATCAATAAAATCAATAAAAATTCAGGATTAAAAATTCAAGATGTGTAGGATAGCGTATTTTAAAAAAAATTGCTAATACCCCGAAAGGTTTTTTAAGGTTTTTGAAGGTTTTTTGTGGTATTTGCAGGCTTTTCTGTTTATTATTTTTCTCTTGATTTTTTTTGATTTTTATTTTATCATAGCTTTCAATTTAAGCTTCCAAAGCCAGAGAATGATGGCGCTCAGTTAAAGAAATTTAAAAGCACGGGTTAAGGGAAAAGCGATATGTCAAAAGCTTTACAAATTGGTGGAGGGAACTTCTCAGAGCTTGTTCTGGGAGGGTATCTTTTTGTCGATAAGAGTTGTTTTATCAAAAAGGTGTTGGAGGATCCACATAAGGCGATTGTGATCACCCGCCCACGTCGTTGGGGTAAATCTTTAAATCTTTCCATGCTCCACCATTTCTTGTCGCCCATCGTTGATGGTGTTAAGACTAAAGGGCTGTTTGATAAGTTAGAGATTTCAAAGACCCATCATGACTATATGAAGCATCAAGGCCAGTACCCAGTCATTTTTTTAAATTTTAAAGATTTTAAGGCATTAAATTATTCGGATGCCATGAACGCTCTGTCTGCCTTGATTCAAGAGGCGTTTATAGCGCATCGACAGATTCTGAAAGACACAAATTTTTTATGGGAACCTGAAGATAAACAGATGTTTGGGCACTATCTCACAGGTGCGCTGAATGCTGCAGATATTGCTCGCTCCTTAAAATTACTGTCACAGTTTTTATATCGATATCACCATCGGAACGTCTATATTTTGATTGATGAGTACGACACACCTCTCAATCACGCTTTTTCCAATCATGGCCCTACGCTTTTCAATCCACTGTCAGAACTCTTAAAGAACTTTTTCAGCGCAGGTATGAAGGATAATCCTTTTGTTGCAAAAGGCGTGATGACGGGAATTTTAAGGATTTCAAAAGACAGTATGCTCTCAGGGCTTAATAACGTTGAAACCTATACGGTTCTCAATGATGATCGTTATTATGACTCCTTTGGATTTACACAGGAAGATTTGGTTGCTCTCTTTGAAGATCAAGGGTTATCGCATGATGAGCCCAAGGTTCAGGCCTGGTATAATGGCTATCAAATTAACGGGTTAACGCTTTACAACCCTTGGTCTATTATGAATTGCCTGGTTAAGAAGGGTAAACTACAACCTTATTGGGTGCTCAGTGGGGATGATAAGCTTTTGCGAGAGCTGGTTCAAAGCAGTTCTGAAGGTGTTAAGAAAAAACTGGAACGATTGATTTTAGGTGAAACCGTCCAGGTCATGATTTCAGAAACCATGCGGTTTGATGAGATTAGAGCGCATGAGAGTATGCTTTGGAACTTATTACTGCTGGGCGGATATTTAAAAGTACTGTCTTCTGATTTCAACGGGGAATTTTATACCGCTCAAGTGGCGATCCCGAACCAAGAAGTGTTATTGGCTTATCGAGGCATGTTTTCGAGTTGGCTTGAGAAAGTGCCAGAGAGACTTGAGCATCAAACCCAACTCATCAAAGGCTTAGCCTTAGGGGATATCGAGTGCTTTGCCCAGGAAACTCAGTTCTTTTTGGAATCCGCAGCCAGCTTTCATGATTATGCGAATCAACCCGAGGCGTTCTATCATGGGTTTACGCTGGCGTTGATCGCCTCGATGATGGATCAGTTTTATGTTTTTTCGAATTCAGAAAGCGGCTATGGTCGACCGGATGTTATTTTGATTCCCAAAGACAAATCCCAAAGCAGGGCTTTGATTCTAGAATTCAAAATTGCAAAATCAGACCAAGACCCGCAAGCGCTTACCCAAAAAGCCCTTCAGCAAATCAAGCTAGGGCATTATTCTGCCAAGATCATGCAACATCAGCAGATCAAAGAGATCTTGATGGTGGGCGTGATTTTTGAGGGGAAAGTGGTGCATTACGCGACTGAAAAAGTTGATTTTGGATAAATTTTTCTCTGGTTTTTCTGCTTATTGACATTGCCAGCCATTCGCGCGAGAATGCGAGGCGACTAGCGGGAATAGCTCAGTTGGTAGAGCACAAGCTTCCCAAGCTTGGGGTCGCGAGTTCGAATCTCGTTTCCCGCTCCATAGATTTTCACGGATTTTCACAAATCTTCACGATGTTTTAAGGAGACCTTTCATGCCTTTTGAATTACCCTCATTGCCCTATGCACTTGATAGTTTGATGCCTCATATCTCTCCTGAAACGCTGACGTACCATCATGGTAAGCACCATCAGGCGTATGTAACTAATCTCAATAAACTGATACCCGGCACGCCCTTTGAACATCAGTCCTTAGAGGCTATCATCATGGGCTCTCAGGGTGGGATATTTAACAATGCCGCGCAAGTGTGGAATCATAGTTTCTATTGGAATTGCTTGTCTCCCCAAGGGGGCGGAGAGCCTACAGGTCAACTGGCTGAGGGCATTGCGAAGGCATTTGGCTCGTTTGCAGAATTTAAAAAGAGTTTGACGCAATCGGCGCTCACGAACTTTGGATCGGGTTGGACGTGGCTTGTGAAGACTGAATCCGGCGCGCTTGAGATTTTCAATACTTCGAATGCAGATCTGCCCATGAAACATCAGCGCACGGCGCTTTTGACAGTGGATGTCTGGGAGCACGCGTATTACATTGACTATCGTAATCTTCGAGCCAGTTATCTAGACGCTTTCTGGGCGTTGGTCAACTGGGATTTTGTTGCTAAAAATTTAACTAAAAATTTAAAATAATAGAGGGTGCCATGATGGACACTGAAAAAAAGATTCGTGAACAAATTGCCACACATCCGATTTTACTCTATATGAAAGGCTCAGCGGACTTCCCTCAGTGTGGCTTCTCAGCCCGCGCCGTTCAAGCGATTAAAGCCTGTGGGGTGAAGTTTGACACGGTGGATGTTTTGCAAAATCCTGACATTCGCGCTGTGCTCCCGGGGATTGCAGAGTGGCCGACCTTCCCACAATTGTGGGTCAAGGGTGAGCTGGTCGGTGGATGTGATATTATCTGCGAGATGCAAGATGCCGGTGAGCTGCTGCCTTTGTTGAAAAACGCAATTTAAAATTGACGGTGAGCTGTGCGTGGATAATCTGTCGTTGAACTTTGATGGTGCTGAGACTCAGCCACTGTCGGTCTTTACCAAGAAGGCGTATCTCGATTATTCGATGTATGTGATTTTGGATCGCGCACTACCTCATCTTGCGGATGGCCTGAAGCCTGTTCAGCGTCGTATTGTCTATGCCATGTCTGAGCTGGGTTTGAAGAGCGCTGCAAAATATAAAAAATCCGCCAGAACCGTGGGGGATGTTCTTGGGAAGTTCCACCCGCATGGGGATACGGCGTGCTATGAAGCCATGGTGTTGATGGCGCAAAGCTTTTCGTACCGATATCCTCTGGTCGATGGCCAGGGAAACTGGGGGTCGGTCGACGATCCTAAATCCTTTGCGGCCATGCGTTATACAGAGTCTAAGCTTTCTGTCTATGCTGATTTGCTGTTAAGCGAGCTTTCTATGGGGACGGTGGAGTGGCTGCCCAATTTCGATGGAACCCTCACAGAACCTGCGCTTTTGCCTGCCCAGATCCCTAATATTTTATTGAATGGTGGGACTGGGATCGCTGTTGGGATGGCGACCGATATCCCGCCGCATAACCTCGCGGAGGTAGTGAGTGCCTGCCAGTATTTGCTAAAACATCCGAATGCCAGTCTTGAAAAGCTCTGTGAAATGGTTCTGGCACCTGATTTCCCGATGGGTGCTGAGATTATTACCCCGAAAGAGGATATCCTGACCCTGTATCAAACCGGCATGGGTTCTATCAAGATGCGTGCCTGCTATCACTTGGAAGAGGGTGAGATTGTCATTACCGCCATGCCGCACCAGACTTCTCCAGGCAAGATCTTGGAACAGATCGCAGCGCAAATGCAGGCGAAAAAGCTTCCGATGGTGGTGGATCTGCGAGACGAGTCTGATCATGATGATCCTATTCGCTTGGTCATTACCTTGCGCTCCAACCGGGTGGACCCTGATGCCGTCATGGCACATCTGTTTGCAACGACAGAGCTCGAGAAGAACGTTCGTGTGAATTTGAATATGATTGGTCTCAATGGCCGTCCGCAGGTCAAAAACCTGCACCAGATTCTCACGGAATGGCTGGAGTTTCGCGTGGAGACCGTCAGAATGCGGCTGCACCATCGTTATCAACGGGTATTGGCCAGGCTTCATCTTGTGGCGGGTTTATTGATTGCGTATCTGAATATCGATGAGCTGATCCATATCATCCGGACAGAGGATGACCCTAAAGCCCAGATGATGCAGCGCTTTGGCCTGACAGAGGAGCAGTCGGATGCCATTTTGGATCTGCGCTTGAGATATCTCGCCAAGATTGAAGAGTTTACCTTGAGGGCTGAAGAGTCTGAATTATTGCAAGAACGGGACGCGCTCAAATCTCTGTTAGATTCCGAGGTGCTATTGAAGCAAAAAGTGTCAGAAGAGTTAGCCTTAATTGCGAAAAGCTTTGGAGATCCTCGGCGTTCAAAACTGATGGAACGCGTGGAGTCTAAAGCCTTCAAAGAAGAAGAGCTGATGCCTGTTGATAATCTGACGGTGATCTTGTCTCAACAAGGCTGGATTCGGGCTGCAAAGGGCCATGAGATTGACCCTACAGCCTTGTCTTATAAAGCCGGAGATCAGCTCTTGATAGCCTCTCAAGGCAAAAGTTCCATGACCGTGGTCTTTTTGGATCAAACAGGGCAAGCTTACAGTGCGCCAGCGCACACGCTCCCGTCTGCGCGAGGACAGGGTGAGCCATTGACAGGAAGATTTTCGCCTCCCCAAAATACAGCTTTTGTGACACAGGTCATGATGGAGCCAGGTGATGAGGGGCTCTTAGCCTCGAGTGCAGGGTATGGGTTTTTGGCGTCTTTCGATGCATTGCAAGTCAAGACGAAGAATGGTAAATCTGTTTTAAATCTTTCTGAAGGCGCTGAGATCTTAATGCCTTATGCCATCAAAGACAAACACCATCAGCAGCTGGCTTTAGTGACCCTGGCAGGGCGCTTATTACTCATTTCTCTGTCAGCGCTGCCTGTCTTGGGGAAGGGTAAAGGCAGCCGTTTGATTCATATTGCCACGCAGAGCTTTAAAACAGGCGAAGATAAAGTACTGACTTGGCAGGTTTTAAGCGCCTCTCAAGAGTTACGTGTCCATGCAGGTAAACAATATCTGCGTTTGAGTCCTGAGGATCTCAAGAGCTATCAGGGTGAGATGGGCGGCAAAGGCGTGATGCTCCCTAAAGGGTATCGCGTGGTGACGCGGCTGGAGGCACTCTAGATGAGGGGATAAGAAAGCTTTGCCAATCAAGGTTTTCAAAAGATAGGCCTGGTATTTGATTGCCCACACTCAGAAAACATTGTTTTTTGAGTGTCTATACACAAAATGCGATTTCTGATAGACTGTGCCTCTGGTGATAGCGAACAGGTATTCAACCCATGGTAAGGGTACCCTTACAAAGGCTCTTACTACCCGCTTTGAGGGCGCATCTCGCGCGAGGTAAAAGCATCTTATTGCTGGGCCCTCGCCAGGTGGGGAAAACCACGTTGGTGCAGCAGCTAGGGGCCCATGCCAGCTGGAGTTTGTTAGAGGCAAAGCTCCGTCAGCGCTATGAGCGTGATCCAGATCGTTTGGTGCTGGATGTGGAGGCTGTTGCAAAAAAACAGCCTCACCCTTTGATTATCATAGATGAGATCCAATTGGTTCCTGATTTGATGAATGCCGTGCAGTTGCTGATTGATCGGCATGTGGCGCAGTTTATTTTAACAGGATCCTCTGCCCGTAAGCTCAAGCACACAGGGCGAGTGAACTTGCTGCCAGGGCGTGTCGTGGTTTTGTATCTGGATCCCTTGAGCTTTGAAGAAAGCCAGGCGTTAGATATCTCTCTCGAGAATAGATTGATGTTTGGTGCGTTGCCTGCCATTCTTCAAGAATCCAATCCTGCTTATCAAGATACAGATTTGGAAAGCTATGTAGAAACATATCTGGAAGAGGAAGTTCGCCGTGAAGCCTTGGTGCGTAATCTCTCAGCCTTTGGGCAATTTCTAGAATTAGCCGCTGCGCAGTCAGGGGAGATCATTAATTTATTGAAGCTGTCTCAAGAGATTGGTGTCGCGCACAGTACGATTTCAGCCTATTATCAGATTTTGGAAGATTGCTTGATTGCAAAGCGCATTGAGCCTTACATCCAGACCAAAACACGTCGACGTTTGACGCAGTCGCCTAAATATCTCTTTTTTGACTTAGGCCTACGGCGTGTGGCTGCACGGGAAGGGTATCCGTATCCGCCGACTCTGTTGGGGAAGCTCTTTGAGCAATGGGTGGGCTTAGAGCTCTTAAAGCGGATCCATCTGTATGAGCCCAGGGCGCAACTCTATTTTTGGCGAGACCACAGCGGCGTTGAGGTTGACTGGGTACTCAAGCGCCATGAACAGTTGATACCTATTGAAGTCAAATGGACAGAGCATCCTGCAGATGCAGACTTTCGCCATCTGCGGGTTTTTATGGAGGAATATGGCGTGAAAAAAGCTTTTATCGTGTGTCGCACACCGGTACCCTATACGCAGGGGGAGATCGAAGTCATTCCTTGGCAAGCTTTGAAAAATCTATGGCCTGCGCAAGTATCCTCGTAAGATTGATATCAGGCGTTTGAGTCTTGAGTCTTTCCTGACGCGCTTCATGGCGCATTCGATGGTACTGCTCTCGCTCCTGCCTTTGAGAGGGCTCTAAGGCTTCTGGCTGGAGATCATCAGGTGCACTCTCCCATTCGATGCAGTCGACGGGGCAAGCGGGGATGCAGAGCTCGCAGCCCGTGCACTCGTGAGCTATCACGGTATGCATGTGTTTGGCAGATCCCACAATGGCATCGACGGGGCAGACTTGAATGCACTTGGTGCACCCGATACAATCTATTTCACGGATCTTGGCCAGAAAACGCGGGCCTTCCGTGCCATGGATAGGATTTAAGGGCAGCACCTCGCGCTTCAGTAATGCAGAGAGCGCTTCAATCACGCGTGCACCGCCAGGGGGGCATTGATTATGGGGGGTGCCCTCAAGGATGGCTTGGGCGTAGGGGCGACAACCCAGAAACCCACAGCGTTGACACTGGGTTTGGGGCAAAAGAGCGTTAATCTGATCCAGCATGTGTTTATCGCACCGCGATGCCATTCGGATATCTCAAATCCACGCGGCTCAAGGTTTGTTGGGTTGCGATTAAGGCGGGATAGGCAATCGAGAACCGTTGAAGTTTGATCGGTAAGTTATCCAACCCCAGGATCATCCAGAAAGGGCTCTGAGTAGGGTTGCTGACTTGTACACTCCAGCTGATATAGGGTTCTTCAGACAGCGCGGTGACTTGCAGCTGGTCGCTGAATAATTGCTTTTGCGCGAGATCTAAGACAGCAACCGCTTGAGCGGCATCGGTATCCGGCGCTGAGATCTGAGGCAACCCACCCCAGGCATTTTGAATGCGTGGGAAGATCACGCCGGTGTTGCTCACCAAAGAGTGGGCACCCCAGCGCGCAACCGGTTGCAAAACTTGGATCTGGACATTGAGCGTATCGGGCCATTGCCTATGAATCATCACCTGGCTCACACCTGGCAAGCTTGCGAGATTATTGCGTAATACATTGAGGGGAATGCCAAAGAAGCCTTTCGTGGCAAGCGGTGCAATCGTATCTTGAATCATGGGTTCAGTGAGATTTTGGCAAGGGCAGGTCACGGCAATATGTTGGATAGGAAAGCTGTCTGGGTTTTTCAATCGATGCCAGAGCACATGCCAGCATGCAACGGCAATCGCAATGCTCACGAGGGTGATGACGGCTTTGGTTGCCCGAGACATGATATCCACTCCTTCGTTTTTATTTTTTTAAACAGGCTTGATGGGAACTGGAGAAAGTTATGTGAGAGGATGACGAAAAACGGCGTCCAGGTCAAGCGGTATATGCGGTTTTCGAGGGGGTTGATTGTTGATTTTGCTTCTGACGCTTCGCGTGCACTCTGCGACGCTCCATCGGGCTTAGCGCCAGGGGTCGATAGATCTCAACGCGATCCCCGTTTTTTAAGGGGGTGTCCAGAGATTTGGCTTGACTGAAAATACCGGTTTTGAGCGAGGTACCCTTCAGCTCAGGGTATTGATGCAAAAGGCCAGACGCTTCTATGGCATCAGAGATCAGGCTCCCGTCAGCAAGCTTGAGGGTGATCAGGCGCTGGTGTGTGGGTAAAGCATAGATGATTTCAATGTGAATGGGCATGGTGAGAGGGCCTTAGCTCAGGGTGCAACGTTTTTTTGGCATAGTCGCAAAAAGCCTGTAGAAGCTTGACATCCATCGAGGCAAAAAGGGGTGCGATCACAGGGCTGAGCCAGGCATGGGCCAGCTGAAACGACAGTCTCAGGGTGACTTTGGTCGCAGAATTGCCCAGGGCCAACAGGCACCACTCGCCTTCAAAATGCTTGAAAGGCCCATCCACTAAAGTCATCTTGACCTGATGAGGGGGGCTCAGGGTATTGCGTGTGGTGAGAGTTTTGGTGAGACCTCCTTTGGAGAGGGTCATTTGCGCGAGGATGTGATGCTCGGTGCGAGACAGGATTTTGGCATCGATACAGCTGGGTAAAAATTGAGGGTAAGCCTCAATCTCATTGATCAATGCAAAAAGCGCCTCAATGGGATAAGGGAGCCAAGCTGAGCGGGTGATGTCAGTATCCATTATATTTTCTTCAGATATTTTCTTTTTTTCATCAAGAGTGTTAACATGCGCTAACATACCCCAAAATGCTATAAAATACCATATAGGCCTTCAGATGAGCCCAAAACCCAAGAAACCTGACAACACCATTGCCATGAATCGCAAGGCGCTACATGACTATAGTGTGCTTGAGAAATTCGAGGCAGGTATTGTTTTGCAAGGCTGGGAGCTGAAAAGCATTCGCGATGGCCGTGTGCAACTCAAAGATTCGCACATCTTTATCCGCAATGGCGAGGCGTTTTTGCTGAATGCCCAGATCACGCCGTTAACGTCTGCCTCAACCCATGTGGTGGCAGACCCTGCGCGCTCACGCAAGCTGTTGCTCCATCGTCGTCAAATTGATTTTTTGATGGGGAAGGTTGAGCAAAAAGGATTTACCATCGTTCCTCTCGCTTTATTCTGGAAAGCGCAGTACGTCAAAGTCCATATGGCCTTGGTGCAGGGGAAAAAGGAATATGACAAGCGTGCCACAGAAAAAGCCCGAGATTGGGAACGTGAGCGCGCCAGAATTCTGAAAAAGGCCTGATGGTTGTATGGAGCACGCGCCCCTGTCCTTGATCAAACCCAGTCGCTGGCTGATGCAGCAGGTGAAAAGGGCCCAAGGCTGGTTGTATCTCACGGTGCTCTTGGGGTTGCTTTCCGGGTTGCTTATTATTTTGCAAGCCTATTGGCTTGCCCGTGTGATAGATCAAGCCTGTATGCATCATCAAGCGATTGCTGCTCTGTGGCCTGAGCTCTTGGGCATCTTGCTTTGCTTTCTTGTCAGGGCGGGGATCTTAGGCCTTAAAAGCTGGGCAAGCTTTCATATCGGGGCCTCTGTGCGTGCCCATGTGCGAGAGGCGCTCACGGCGCATTTGCTGAAGATCAGCCCTTTAAAGGTCGCTCAGATCTCCTCGGGTGCGTTAAGTGCCTTGATGCTCGAGCAGGTGGAAGCGCTGCAAAACTTCTGTGCCCGTTATTATCCGCAAATGATTTTTGCAGTGTTGCTGCCTATTTTAATTCTCGTGATGGTCTTTCCGCATAACTGGATCGCAGGGCTGGTGTTACTGATCACAGCGCCCTTGATTCCGTTGTTTATGGCGCTGGTCGGGATGGGCGCATCGGCGTTGCATCGTGAAAATTTCGTGGCCCTGGAGCGTTTAGGCGCGAAGTTTGTGGATGTCCTACAGGGTTTTGCGACACTCAAGCTCTTTGATCAAAGCCAGCATCAAGCGCAGGTGATTGAACGCTCGGCGGCAGGGTATCGCCAAAAAACCATGCGCGTGTTGCGGGTGGCTTTTCTGTCGTCTGCAACATTGGAGTTTTTTGCCTCGCTCTCGATTGCGTTGATTGCCACGTGGCTGGGGTTAAGTCTATTAGGCTATATCCATTGGGGCGAGTACGGTCATGGGCTGACGCTGTGGACTGCGCTGTTTATTTTGTTGCTCGCACCTGAGTTTTATCTGCCGCTTAAAGAGTTGGGAGTCTATTATCATGATCGCGCGGCGGCGATCGGGGCAAGCGAGGCTATTTTAGCCATCTTGCAAAAGCCGGTGTTACACGATGCCAAGCCAGGTGTACTCATCGAGACCAGGGAGGAAGGCGTTCAAGTCTCTGTGAAAAACCTATTTTTTACCTATCCCAAGGCTCAGCATCCAACGATCTCAAATCTGTCTTTCACCCTCAAACCCAATACCTGTATGGCCATTGTGGGGGTGAGCGGTGTGGGGAAGTCGACTTTATTGCAGTTACTGGCGGGGAATTTAATGCCTGACTCAGGCGAGCTTTATTTGAATGGCGTGTCGCGTCAGGAAGCGAGTTTGGCCTCTTGGAGAGGCGCGATTGGATTTTTATCTCAAAAGCCTAAATTACTCCCCGGATCTGTCAAAGAGAATATCCAGCTGGTGTGCCCTGAGGCTTCAGATACGAGGATTCTCAAGGCGGCGCAGGATGCAGGTCTGAATCTCTCATTGGATCATCAGATTGGTGAGCAGAATGCAGGGATATCCGTAGGCCAAGCTCAGAGAATTGCGCTGGCACGCGTGTTTCTCAAAGAGGCTAAGCTGATTCTGCTGGATGAGCCAACGGCAAGCCTCGATGCAAAGCACCAGGCGGTGATTATGGACACCATTTTTCGTCAAAAACATCGCGCCACGTGGATTATCGTCACCCATCATTTGGATACGATCACACACTGCGATGAAATCTGGACGATTGAGCAAGGCACCTTGGCCAAGTCTTTATAGAATAAGGCTTTGATCTGATCTAATTTAATCTATGTTTTTGTCTTATCTCACATAGCTTTTAAAAGTTAAATTTAACAATGCTATTAAAAATAATTGAAAACTAGCAGTTGTCACTCTTGTAATAATCGAAAGATGAAGTAGGGTGGGGGGGTGTTTGATGAGATGAGGAAGAATAAAGCCATGCATACTGTGCCTAAACCTACAAGACCTACTGATATATCAGAGGTATCACCCGTGCGATCACCTGTCCATCGAAATTTATTTGATTCAGCGCCTCCAACCCCTTGGTCTGTTGGCAAAGTTACGCGGGAAGCAGGGATAGTAGAGTACTCTTTTGCGAGTCCGCTCGCTACACGACGGCAAAGCGTAGGGGCGCAAGAAGTCAAATTTGACGAAGAAAACGTTCTCAACAATGAGTTTACTCTCAACGAGGTCACAGCAGGGATTTTTGCAGAGGCATTCATCCAGCGGGGACGGTATGATATGTTGGAGCAGCTGCTTGAGACCGGCTATCCTATGTCAGGAGAATGGAGGACGCTACAGGAGTTTGAGTTTCATATTAAAATTTGGATGTCCTATCAAGAAATAGTGACGGAAGAAAAGCAATGTTCCCCGATGAGCGAGATAGAGCTAAACCAGCATCGAGAGAAATCTATGCAGAGATATGCGCTTGGGTATGCTATTGACCAGCTGAGCGATAAAGCGTTCAAGGAGATTGGAAAGAAGGGAAGTGAGATTTCTGTAGAGGATCTTTCAGATGATCACAAAGATCAGTATGAGAGGTTTTTACGTCGCTTACAGGCTCAATGTTTTCAGATGGATCCAGCCGCCGCTACACCTACAAAAATCGCTGTGGCATGGCAAAAAAACCTGGACGAGCCACGAGATCAGTTTCTCGTTCGCTTCGCAGAAGATCTTCATTACGCGGGTGAAAGCATTGCAGCTGCGGGTGTTGATAAAAATCTGGTGGATGCTGCCACTCGCGCTCAGGGCACGTTACGCTTAAAGATGCCAGGGGAGTGCTATGAAAGATATCTAGAGAAGCTCACGCATCACGAGGAGCTTCAACGGCAAGAGGGCAGGCATCAAGAGGTGATTAGTGAGTATCAGCGGCAAATTGCTGAGCTACAAGCAGAGAATCGCGCAATGAGCACAGCAGCTGCCCCCACCTGGTTGAGCAGCCACCCAACGGTCAAAAAAGTGATAGTAGGGGCGGTAGTTGTGGTTGCAGCTGCGGTCCTTGTTGCGGCGGGTATTGCTGTTGGGGCAATTTCTCATGGAGCGGCTGGCGGAGCGGTTGTGGGTGCTTTAACCATGGCCTTCAGCGCACTGAAAGCGTTTTATATCTATCACACAGCGGCTGCAGTTGTTGCAACGGTGGCATCTGTTGCAGTGATTGCAGGTGTGGCGGTATGTGTGCATAAGTGCAGGCAACAGCAGGCGCAGCAACAAGTGAGCAGCGACAAAAATTCGCGAGACTCTGTTTCATCTGACTCAGCGCCTGAATCAGACTCTAGGTCTGAGTCTGGATCTGACTCTGATCTTGATGCAGCTAAGTTAGCGCCTGGGTCACCCTCTGAGCTTGTCCCTGCCCTTGGATAATGAGGGCTTGCAGCGCCTTCACATACGCCCCCTCATCCGGCAGCGTGTTGTTGCGTTGAGCGTGCCAGAGCGCCTCGATCAGGGCGTCCATCATTTGATGCTCGGCTTGTAGGGGATCTTGGGTTTTGCCTAACAGCGTTTTAAAAATTGCATGTATACCTGCAGGGCGATCAGTTGCCACTTGCTCTCTCAGTGCCAGGTGCAAACCCATATGCAAGAACGGGTTGGTTTGCTGAAGCTCTGGGAAATACTGGGCGTTGAGATGTTCGGGTTTCAGGCGCATGTGATACTCTGGATGCTCGGAGATGACCTGGGCAATCTGAGATTCCAGCGGGGTGAGCAGTGCCTGGGTCTTTGATTTCTGCCAGGTGTTGATGTACAGCGCGCGCAAGGTGCTTTGATCAGGTGGGGTCATGAGGCTCAGTCTTTAAAGGGTATTCACACCACGTTCGAATCACGCAGGTATTGCACTGAGGCTTGCGGGCAGTACACACATAGCGTCCGTGCAGCACCAGCCAATGATGGGCGTGCGTTAAAAACGTTTTGGGAATCGCTTTCATCAAGCCTTGTTCAATGGCTAAGGGTGTGTTGCCAAAGGCCAGGCCAATTCGCTGAGCGACCCGAAAAATATGGGTATCTACGGCAATACAAGGCTCCCCAAAGACAACATTCAACACCACATTCGCTGTTTTTCGCCCCACACCAGGCAACGCTTCGAGATCTTTTCGAGATCTGGGGATCTCTCCTTGATGTTGATCTAATAGCATTTGACACAAACCCAGAAGGTGCCGGGTTTTGGTTTTATACAGGTTGAGCGTTTTGAGATGTTCTAATAAAACAGGCTCTCCCAGAGCCAAAATAGCTTTGGGTGTATGGGCGATCGCAAAGAGCTTACGCGTGGCTTTGTTCACGCCCACATCGGTGGCTTGGGCTGAGAGCATCACGGCCACCAAGAGCTCAAACGGGCTTTGATACAAAAGCTCGGTTTCAGGGTGCGGGTTCTGCCCTTGAAGCTGCGTGAAGAGAGCCTGACGCGTTTTGAGATTCACACGATATCTTTTAACCTCAAGTGAGAGCTTTAAGTTCCCTCCTCCCTTGCGGAGGAGGGTTAGGGTGGAGGGTAAAGTTATTTTTTCTGCGCGCGTTTGACACTCGCCATGATCTCAGCCTTGGCATCATGCACGGAAACAAAGCCGTCAAGCTTCACCCATTTACCGGCATCCAACGCTTTATAGTTCTCAAAGAAATGCTTGATCTGGGCTTTGAGAGACTCGCAAACATCTTGAATATCCTGGACATGATCATACTTTTTCGTGAGCTTGCTGACGGGTACTGCGAGAATCTTGGCATCCACGCCTGACTCATCGGTCATTTTCAGCATTCCCACAGGGCGACAACGAATCGCACAGCCATGACGCAAGGGGATGGGCGTGATGACCAGCACATCCACAGGATCTCCATCTTCCGAGAGGGTATGCGGGATAAACCCATAATTGGCAGGGTATTGCATGGAAGTTCCCATAAAGCGATCGACAACCAACATGTTGGCGTCTTTGTCAAACTCATATTTGACAGGCTCTGAGAACGCGGGGATCTCAATAATCACGTTGAAATCGTTGGGGAGGTCTTTACCGGATGGGAGGTGCATTGTGGGTTCCTTAGGATGGTTTGTTCTCGATCGTCACTGATGATATAGATCCTGAGCGCTTTTGACAAGTGATGTCCACGACGGTGGTTTGGCCGCTGGAAGGTGATGTAAGGGCAGTTTCTGTTTGGGTCTCTGGTTTGATCGTTGCGCTGCGAGTGAAACAGCAAAAGATTGTTTTATACCAGGGGTGGGAAGAAGCATTGTGTTGAGACATTGATGCGCGAGGCTTGGGGGTCGGTGAACCAGGCTGTATTTCTTGAGTATCTTTCTCTTCTCCAGCCCATGCTGACTTTGCTGCTGGGAGTGGACAGAGCTTCTCAAAAATATTGATGAGATCTGCTTTCATTGCCTGTATTTTTGTATCGGGAAATTCAGCTAAAGTTGTAAGTAGGGCAAGATCACCCGGCTGGGAAGTCACGGGAAACTGCTGTAAAAAATCTAAATATTGATACCAGTCATTGTAGTGTGAGCTTTGTTCTGTTGCTCCATGCATGTCTAGTGCATTCAATCTTTGCCTGCAAAATGCTTTCTCGTCCCGGATGAAAAGTGCATAATCTCCTTTTCTTAGTTTTTCTTTCGTGCGTTCTTCAAAGCAGCGCACGCTTTGTGTTAAACGCAGTAGCGCGAGTCGGAGAAAATCTGGGCTAGTTCTACAGGCGAGCTCTTTTGGGATATTGAGTGAAGCGGGTAAGTCTTTTATGGGTTGGAGCATATTGTTAAGATCGAGGTTGTGAATCATTTCTGTGAGTGCGTCAAGACTTGTAAGCTTTTCTAAAGCACTGTTTTCTGATTGACGTTCTTTTTGTGTGAGTATTTTCAATCGCGCTTCACGGGCTCTTTTTTCGTTGTTTGCAGGTGTTGTGATCATGCCCGAGTATGTTTTGAAGTCAGGATAGGTGCCTCCGATGATGATCGCGTTGATCAGGGCTTGCAAATAGCTTTTGTCTGCTGCTTGCAGAGCGTAGGGCTCTAAAAGCTGATACAACATTTTGGCACTTGCGATCTCATCTATGCCAGGATTCCTCGTGTATGCAGCGTCATGATATAAACCGCATAATCCCATAAAGCGAATATAATAGACTTGGTCAGGGAAGTGTTTTTGGGTTTGTAGAATGCAATCACGTCCCATTTGTAGCCCATGAAAAGGTGCGTGATGTACCAGTTTGTAGTCCGTTTTATTCTTAGCCATGCGTGTTTCAACATCATTGACCGCGTTCGCATAAAAAGTTCGGTCACGAGGTAGATTGTCATCAAGCCTTTGTAAGAAGCTACTGAGTGTGATGTCTGACGCTTGCAGCAACGTAATGCTTTCATTGAAAATTTCAAGATAGGTTTTTGAGTCATGCATATCATTATTCCATTAAAATATCATAAAACAGTGAAACAATGTAGCATGGAAAAACATTTTTGTGTAGGGTGTGATTGCGAGAAATTGGTAAAAAATGATTTTTGAAAAATTTTCTAATTTCCATTGACTTGAGATCAAGTAAGTTTTATTTTGATCTAAAATATTAAATTAAGATCTATATATCTAAAAAACTACCTAAACGAGTTCAAGCCGCTGAGCAGATTCAGAATCCACATGATGCGTTATTTAAAGCGATGTGCGAGGATATTTCTGTGGCGATTGACTTGCTGAAGGTGGCTTTGCCTCAGGAGATTTTTGGGCTCTATGTTGTTTTGAGTGGGTAATCCTAAAAAATAAAAAACTTTCGCATCATAATTTCTTGTCCCCTCTCCCCTTGCGGGCTACGGCATGCACACATCTTTCTAACCTATTCAATTGGCAAGGCTTTCTTATTCCCTCCTCCCTT
>JAHFRR010000187.1 GCA_023266165.1 Thiotrichales bacterium | reverse complement strand
ACTGAATACAGGCATTGCCAACATGAACCCTCCACCCTAGCCCTCCTCCGCAAGGGAGGAGGGAATAAGAAAGCCTTCCCAATTCAATAGGTTAGAAAGATGTGTGCATGCCGTAGCCCACAAGGGGAGAGGGGACAAGAAATTATGATGGGAAAGTTTTTTATTTTTTAGGATTACCCACTCAAAACGACATAGACCCTGTTATAATTTACCAAAGTACCAACAGCTTCAAAGGAATTCAGAGATTATGCACTTCAACATTTATATCAATGATCATCTGGGGTCTCAGTTGATATCCACTGCAGAAAAACAAGGCATTACCCGCAATCGCCTTATCTGCAAGGCTTTGCAGGAATTTGTTAAAAAAGAAAATTCTGAGTGGCCTGATATTATCATGCAGTTTCAAGGTATTCCTGACTTCCCTGCATTTGAAGAAAGCCGCGGCGAGCTTCTGCCCGCTCAAGAGGATCCGTTTGAATGGACAACCCCTATCCGCTAAAACGCCCTGTCATCAACACCCGCTCCAAATCAGTATAGACATCTCCTTCAACTCACCCTATACTTTATAGAACGTCAATGTGAGGAGACATTCTATGGAAAGTTACGCACTGCTTGAGACAGGCCACTTGCCTGAGGGAGCCACGTATTACCATCCTGAACGCGCAAGCCATATGGTGAAGCTAGACTCCAGCGCGTGGGATATCTTTACAGACTTTAAAAGCAAATACCCCGCTATTATTGGTCAAGATAAAACGCTTCAGGATGCATTGAACGAAATGCGCTTGGCGCAAGTCAAGTCTTTGATTGTTGCAGGTGAGCACGATACCATTTTGGGTCTGGTGTGCGCTCGGGATATTCAAGGGGTGAAGGTAGGGCGTATTGCATCAGACAATGGTGTTTTGATCAAAGATGTGACGGTTGGCATGGCGATGATCCCCGCATCTGAGATCCTCACGCTGCGCTTTTCCCAGCTGGATCGCATTCAGGTCGGACATATCACGCGCTTGATCCACGACACCGGCCAAAACTATATCTTCGTGACAGAGCCTCATCCAGACCATTCTGAGCAAACGCGCGTGCGAGGACTGTTTTCTGCCTCTCGCATCAGTCGTCAGTTAGGCGAGCATATCTCAGGGGATCTCAGCGCGCACTCCTTAGCTGATATGAATCGCCGGATATTGTAATTCATGGATGCACCGGCAAGTTTTCAAACACTTTACGATTTAATTGAATCAGATCTGTCACAGACAGATCACTTGATTCAAACCCGATTGCACGCTGATGTTGAGCTGATTAATACCATCTCAAGCCATATCATTGCAGGCGGAGGCAAACGCATTCGCCCCCTCTTGGTGCTTCTCACCGCTCACGCCCTGGGGCCCTGCACTGCGCAACATCACCTGACTGCTGCCATCATCGAATTGATTCACACAGCCACTTTATTGCATGATGATGTGATTGATGCCTCCAGCCTTCGTCGTGGAAAACCCACCGCCAATGCCGTCTTTGGCAATACCGCCAGTGTTTTAACAGGCGACTACCTCTATTCTCGAGCCTTTGAGATGATGGTCGATCTGGGAGACCTGAAAGTCTTGCAGATCCTGGCTCAAGCCTCCAACATTATCGCCAGTGGCGAGCTGATGCAGCTTGAAAACACCCGTTGCGCAACCCTTTCTGTCCAGAGCTATCTCACCACCATCGAGCGTAAGACAGCAAAGCTCTTTGAAGCCGCAACCGAGATCCCCGCGCTGCTCTGCCCCCATCTCCCACACCCTGTTTATACCGCCTGCAAAGCTTTGGGCGCTTGGATTGGCACGGCGTTTCAAATTGTTGATGACATCCTGGATTATACCTCACACGCCAGCGAAATGGGCAAAAACCAGGGGGACGATCTGCGCGAAGGCAAAATGACGCTCCCCTTGATCTATGCCCTACAGCAAGCGACACCTGAGGGCAAAGCGCTGATCACTCACGCGATTGAACAGGGAGATGACACCGAGCTTCCTGCTATTCTTGAGATCATCCAAGACACACACGCACTCATACGGGCAAAATCCATGGCAGAGCAGTATATCGCAAAAGCCTACGGCGCATTGGACATCCTCCCTCAAAATCCTTACACGCGCGCTTTACACCTGACTGCGCAGCTTTCGATGGCAAGACTGGCTTAGGAGCTTCGCTCAATGCACCTTTCGATCCCTCCCAATCCCTTGCTCAATCCTTTGATCTCCACAGAGGGAGAGTACATCTTTTCTGTCTGGGCCTTGAATC
>JAHFRR010000186.1 GCA_023266165.1 Thiotrichales bacterium | reverse complement strand
GCCGAACCTGCCGTCTAGGATCTGACAAATTTAGAGCCCGTCAAGGCACCCCTTCGGGTTCGTTTCACTCAGCCTTGACTGACCCCTAAATTTGTCTCATATCTATCTGGACTTCTACAGTCTTGTCAGGAGATCACGCGCTCCCCCTCTTGAACCATTGTTTTCAGCATCCTCACATGTCCAGGACTTGCGTTCAAACAGGGAATATACTCCAAAGCGAGACCGCCTTTTTGTAAAAATAATTTTTTCGCTTCCATCGCAATCTCTTCCAGCGTTTCCAAGCAATCGACAGCAAATCCAGGGCATAAGATCTGGACTTTCACATCCCCTCTCTCAACACAATCCTGTAAGACATCCTCCAAATATGGCTGAACCCACTTAGCTTTTCCAAATCGAGATTGAAACGCCAATGCATACTCGCCCTCTTTTAAATTTAACTTTTGGGCCAGTAATCTCACAGTCTCTTGACATTCTGACTGATATAAATCTCCCTGTTTTATAAAGTTTTCTGGAATGCCATGAAAAGAAAATATCAATCTATCTGACTGTCCATGCTGAGCCCAATAACTTACAACAGACTCCGTCAAGGCCTGAATATAGGCCGGATGACTAAAATAATGGGCTTGGAAATACAGAGAGGGTGTGTTCGCGCGTTTAGAAATCTCTTGAGTCACAGCTGAAAATGTTGTACGTGTGGTTGATAGAGAAGACTGGGGATACAGGGGCAAAACAATGATTTTGTCCACTCCCGCCTGGTCTAGATTTTTCAAAGCCTCTTGAATACTAGGGGCACCATAACGCATCCCGATCTCGACCTGATAATCGGGCCCCAGATCTGCGCCGAGAGCCTCCGCAAGCTTTTGGCTATACGCCAATAAAGGCGAGCCTTCGGGAGTCCAAATCTGCTGATAACGCCTTAAAGATTTTTGACTTCGAAACGGTAAAATAACTGAATTTAAAACGAATCTCCAGAGCCATCTCGGGCGAATCTGGACAACATCAGGATCTGACAGAAATTCTCTGAGATAACGCCTAACGGCTTTAACCGTCAAGCTGCTAGGAGTACCCAGATTGGTGAGAAGGATGGTGGTTTTCATGGATGCTCACGCGACGAAGTGTCAGGACGACGACAGGTGGTCGTATGTGTAAAGATGTGTGGATGTCTTAAGTCTGTTTCTCCCACACGGCTAAAGTATCCACACATCTTCTGGAAGTCTTGCTTGGCAAGGCTTTTCAAGTCCCCTCCTCCCTTGCGGAGGAGGGTTAGGGTGGAGGGGGCCTGGATCCAGTCCCCACCTTTGCAGGGATGACAAAATGTGTAAGTTATTTTCGTCAAACCCCTAACCACCCCCATAAACCACCACCCCAAACTTCCGGATATGCTCCCTCAGTGCGTCATGATCAATCTCGCTGTAGGCAATGACATCGAAAAAAAACGGCAGATAGCTTTCTTCTTCTAATTCATATTTGACATGGGTTGCCGTCATAAAATCGGTTTTCTCACCGAAAATAGCGATATCAACGTCAGAGGCTTCTTTGAAAGTACCCAGCGCTCGGGAGCCAAAAATCACAGCTTTTTCGATCTCAGGGCATTGCATGAGAATACTAATGATTTCCTGGAGCTGCGAATCCGACAGACCATACTTCATAGAAATTGCTTGAGTGTGTGATGCAGCTCTTTGAGCTGCAGATCAAAAGGGCCTGCGATAAAGTCTAATACTTTTCCCATCACCCCCAGGTTATAGGTATGACTGGTTTCATTACGCATCTTCAGCGCTTCCATCCAAATTTCTGCATCATGAAATAGCCTCGCTTGAAAGGCTTGTCGAATCACGGTTTTTGGCGTGCTAAGGGTTTGAACACCCGCTTCTTCTAAATAATCTTTTAAAACTTTCCAAGACAGCTCAATCACAATCTCGAAGGCCTGCACCAAAGCCATCTGATAGCCTTCATCCATGGAATCTAAGCGATAGGCTCCTACTCGGCGCTGAAAAACATCAGATGCCTTTTCAAAATTTTGAAAACGTTGTTTCCATCGAATCTCATTATTCATCGCTTCTCTCTCGCCCAATAAGCCCCTCTCACCGAAAAGCTTATTCAAAAATGGTGCCGACGGCCGGACTCGAACCGGCACAGGTTTCCCCACTACCACCTCAAGGTAGCGTGTCTACCAACTCCACCACGTCGGCAAAACGATATCAATCCTGGATTTGTTAGGATTGAGCTGGAACAGACACGGGGGAGGTAGGTATGCTGCTGTGCGTCACATCACGATGCACTACCCCTA
>JAHFRR010000185.1 GCA_023266165.1 Thiotrichales bacterium | reverse complement strand
CTCCTCCCTTGCGGAGGAGGGCTAGGGTGGAGGGTTCATGTTGGCAATGCCTGTATTCAGTTGCCTCCCAACTACTGAACAGAAACTCTGCCTAAAGCTTGAAAACATTGGGCTCTGTCTTGCCTGGAAATAAAGATCGCAAGATTCCCCTTTTTGCTTCTGAAGGCTTTTTCAAACTGCACCCTCCACCCTAGCCCTCCTCCGCAAGGGAGGAGGGAATAAGAAAGCCTTGTTAATTCAATAGATTAGAAAGATGTGTGCATGCCGTAGCCTTGTGGGAGAGGCCTCGAAGCCTACGGTTTAATGAATTTTTTGATGATTTCATTCTGGATCCTGCCGCCTCTCGGCCAACGCCTCGAGTGCCAGGACGACGAAAGAGGAAGGGGTGATGACTTGATCCCCACTCACTACTCCCACTCAATGGTCGCAGGGGGTTTGCCCGTGATGTCATACACCACGCGAGAGATATGCGGGACTTCGTTGACAAT
The DNA here is from genome assembly GCA_023266165.1 of Thiotrichales bacterium. GTDB lineage: Bacteria > Pseudomonadota > Gammaproteobacteria > Francisellales > CACEW01 > JAHFRR01. The sequence goes on along the minus strand of JAHFRR010000185.1, from coordinate 1,800 downwards.
CCGATGTGAGGCTTCTCGCAACAGGGCATGCGGGAGTTCTGCAAAATGTGCTGTCATAAAATCCGTTGTCTGAACCGCGCGTAACGCAATTACATCCTCATAGGCTCTCTGATCCCCCTTCACCCCCACAGATTTCACAGGGAGATAGACAGCAAACGCTTGGCTCACGCGGTCATACCAGTGATGTGCGCGCAGTACTTCTAGAAAAATAGCATCTGCTTGACGCAGGCGCTGAGCGTAGTCAGGGGTGACCTCTCCCAAGATTCTCACGCCCAATCCAGGGCCTGGAAAGGGATGTCGTTGGATGAGGGATGTCGGTAGCCCCAGTGCCAACCCCATCGCGCGCACTTCATCTTTAAAGAGCATCCGCAGAGGTTCTAAAACCTGAAGCTTCATGTGGTCGGGGAGCCCTCCCACATTGTGATGGGATTTGATGACATGACCCTTGCCCCCTGAGGCTTTGCCAGCGGACTCAATCACATCTGGATAAATCGTTCCTTGGGCGAGCCACTGGATATTAGGGTGTTTTTGGGAGGCAGCGTCAAAAACTTCAATAAAAACGCGGCCAATGATCTTACGCTTTTGCTCGGGATCGATCACCCCTTTGAGGGCGGTGTAGAATCGCTCGCTGGCCTGGATTCTCTCAATAGACAATCCAAACTGAGAGAACGCCTGCATCACTTGATCCCCTTCATCCTGACGTAACAGGCCCGTATCGACAAAAATGCAGTGCAGCTGTGTGGGTATAGCCTTGTGGAGCAAAAGTGCCAGCACGGAGGAATCTACCCCGCCTGAGAGGCCTAATAACACCTGGTCTGTGCCCACTTGGCTTTGAATTTTTAAAAGTGCGTTATGGATCATGGAATCGGGTGTCCAGGTGTTGGGACACTGACAAATCGTTCTCACAAAATTGTGCAGTAAGATCTGGCCTTCCTGGGTGTGGGTCACCTCTGGATGAAACTGGACACCATAGAAGTGGCGCGCCAGATCTCCGCAGAGGGCAATAGGGGTGTTTTGAGACTCAGCGAGTGTGATGAACCCTGCAGGTAGCTGGGTGACTTGATCACCATGACTCATCCACACCTGGGTTTCAGCCGTTAAGTTTTGGGTGAGCACTGAGGGATGTAAAATTTTAACTGCCATCTCGCCAAATTCTTTATGCGTGTGCGCGCTCACCATACCACCCAGCTGCTTTGCCATGGTCTGCATGCCATAGCAGATCCCCAACACGGGGCACCCGAGCGTAAAAACACAGTCTGGCGCGCGGGTATGGTGAGAGGCGTAAACAGACTCTGGGCCTCCTGACAAAATGATCCCCGCGGGCTCAAATGCCCTGATTTTTTGAGGGTCGACATCAAAGAGATAAATCTCTGAATAGACCCCTAATGCACGGATACGACGAGCAATCAGTTGGGTGTACTGAGAGCCGAAGTCTAAGATTAAAATTTTATTTAAATTTTTATTGAGCATGAGAAACCTTTAGGATTTTTTGAGAAAAGTGTTGAGGTTTTTAATTTCGGCCCATTTAATCACGAAATGCTTCTCAAATCTACTCAAATCCACTGAGTGGATTAGGTCAATATAAGCTATTTTAGACTTGAATTTAATCTTTTTGTGTTTTATAGTATCGTTATGAATCATATGGAGCTTATTATGACCCCAAAATCCCAATCCACCAAGAAAATCCATACGCCTCACGATGCCCTTTTCAAAGCGATGACTGGCAATCTTGATGTAAGCATTGATTTGCTGAGATCTGCACTGCCTGCAGAGCTGTTTTCTAAAATTAATCTGAGTCTA
>JAHFRR010000184.1 GCA_023266165.1 Thiotrichales bacterium | reverse complement strand
CATGATGGGCGCAACCACCTGGCAAGAGTACAAGCGCCATATTGAAAAAGACCCTGCCCTCGCGCGGCGCTTTCAAACGATCACCCTCAAAGAACCCTCTGATCTTGAAACCATAGCCATCCTCAAAGGCTTACAGTCACGCTATGAGCACAGCCATCAGGTACTGATTCGTGAAGAGGCGCTTTATGCCATGGTGACCCTCTCCAGCCGATATCTCACCGGTCGCAGACAACCGGATAAAGCCATTGATTTGATGGACACCTGCAGTGCGCGCGTCAAGATCCAGCAAACCAGCCTCCCCGCACCCCTTCGAGATCTCTATCATCAGCGTGAGGCCTATCTTCGAAACGCTCAACTCAATACTCGAGAAAATATTTTAGCCCACCCTATTTTAAACAAAAAAAATATTCATCCAAAAGCCCTTCAAAATATTGATTTGGCCATTCAGAAATTAGAAGTACAATGGAAAGCAGAGCAAGAAAATTTACATCACCTGATTCAGGTACGAATGCAGATACAAGCCCTTGTCACATCAACCTCTGAGCCTGACATACACATGCCTCAAAAAATAAAATTACTTCAGAAAAAGCAGAAGTTATTACACACCCAAAGAGGCAACGCGCCTTTAGCGGCCCTAGAAGTCACCCCAGAGATCGTCGCGCACGTTGTTTCCAGCTGGACAGGGGTCCCTTTGGGCAATCTTTTAAAAGATGAAATGTCTCGCTTAAAAATCCTCGAAACCCAACTGACGAGCCATATCCAGGGTCAGTCAGAGGGGCTCTCCAAAATCAGCAGTTACCTCCAACAAGCCAAGGTTGGCTTGAGATCTGCGACCCAGCCGTTGGGGGTGTTTTTATTGGTAGGGCCAAGTGGCGTGGGCAAGACCGAGACCGCCCATCACATTGCCAAAACACTCTTTGGCAGCCTGGATGCCCTGGTCACGCTGAATATGAGTGAGTTTCAGGAAAGACACACCTTAAGCCGCTTGATTGGCTCACCACCTGGTTATATTGGCTTTGGTGAAGGCGGGTTACTCACTGAGGCTGTTCGCAAACGCCCGTACTGCGTGGTGTTGCTCGATGAAGTGGAAAAAGCCAGCCTGGATGTCCTAAACTTATTTTATCACGTGTTTGATAAAGGGATCTTGACCGACAGCGAAGGGCAAGACGTCAATTTTTCCAACACCGTCATCTTTCTCACCAGCAACCTGGCCTCGCATGAGATCACAGTGCTGTGCCAACAAAATCCTGATAGGCACCTCTCTGATCTCACTGCGGCGATTTCTCCACTCCTCAGCCATTTTTTTCGCCCTGCCCTTTTAGCCCGCATGACGGTGATTCCTTACAAACCCTTATCAGATCAAGCGCTACGAGAGATTATCTCTCATAAACTCACCCAGCTGGCCACGCAAGTCCAGCTGCAGTCTGGCAACGTCGTGGTCTTTGATGACAGTGTGATGGCGTTCCTTCAGACACAATGTCAACAAGGAGAATCAGGTGCACGCGTCATTGAGCAGGTCTTATCTGAAACCCTCAAACCCCTGCTGGCCTTGAAATTATTAGATCAGCTGGGCGCACCAGGTGCGATCACCCCTCAGTGCTTTGCCGTCGGTGTTGCTGAAGGATCTACGTTTTCCATCACAACTTCGATCCTACCGCAAGCGGCACAAATGATTTCTCACCCCGTGACATCTCACGCAAAAAAACATACAATGGAGGTCTCATGAAGCATCTATTTGAAGGTATCGCCATGGACAAGATCGTCTACAAAGAAATTGAAGCGCAGCTTGTGAAGGCAATCAATCAGAACACAGCGACTGATCAATACTTTAAAGACAATCAATTTGAGCTGGTAGGGGGCATTATCAATACGCCTCTCATGCCGGAGTTAACCTCAGAGCTTACCCTAGGAGGCCCAACGATTCCGATGGTTCTCGTCGTGAATAAAAAAACGAAAGAATTGAAATTCTTCCCCTTAAGAGCACTCCTGCCTAACCTAACCATGCCAGGAATAGACAAATGATAGAGTCACACACCAGATCTGCCTCTGTCGATCCAGATAATAAAAACGGCTCTGTGTTGTTTTGAATGGGTAATGCAAAAGAGCAAATATCGCTTGCATGGCATTTTTTGTCCCCTCTCCCCTTGCGGGCTACGGCATGCGCACATCTTGCTACCCTATTGAATTGGCAAGGCTTTCTTATTCCCTCCTCCCTTGCGGAGGAGGGCTAGGGTGGAGGGTGCAGTTTGAAAAAGCCTTCAGAAGCAAAAAGGGGAATCTTGCGATCTTTATTTCCAGGTAAG
>JAHFRR010000068.1 GCA_023266165.1 Thiotrichales bacterium | reverse complement strand
CCTGCGAAGGATGAGGTTGCCTCTAAAGTCTGAATCATGCGAAACAGGGTCAGCAGAGCACTGAGGCGATGCTCGTTTGCGCAGCAGGTCTTCAGTGCTTGTGCGATCTGCCGATCTTTCTCGTGTGTGAGTGGGGCAGTAATCTTGCGTAAGGCGTCTAGAGTGTTTTTTGCAAGCTGTATTGCTTCCGTACGGATGAGTCGCTGTCGCCAATAGACACTCAGATGTTTCTCGCGATCAATGTCATGACAGCATTTGAGAAGCCGTGTGAGTGACGTGGGAGCGAGGGGATTAGCGCGATGTTTCTTTTGGCTCAGTACCCGGCGAAGGGGGGACTGCGGATTACGGCAGTATTCTAACAGTTCTTTGTAGAGTTCTTCCAAGGTGGTTTTCTCTGGGGCATTAGGATTTTTGAGAGGGCCTTCTCGAAGATGCACCAGAAAGATTCCGAGTACTCCATCCCCTTTATCTGAATGCTCTCTTGTCTCAAGGTTTTTAAAAATATCGTAAAGCGCGGCAATCAGATGCATATAGCGCGAGGCTTGAAGAGCTTGTATTTGTTTGGAAGGAGGTTTCCATTGTATGGCCGCACTCAGCTTATCAGGGGTCAGAAAAGTTTCTACCAGTGTAAACACGCCAATATCCATGTTCCAGGATGTTATGTTGGAGGAAAGTTGAAAAAATTCCGCAATGATCATAACAGCTCCGAGCTCATACGCAAGCGCCCTGCTCTCAGGTGTTGTATGTGATATATTTTTTGCATCTCCATAGTTGAAGTCAGAGTTTGATGCTAACGTATTGATGCTGTGGAGAGTATTGCTCACATGTCTTTCGTAATCGACTTTCACTGCTGCTGTTGAGTTTTCAATGATCGTAGGCCCGTCGTATTTTGTGTCTGAATTCATCCTAGGTTCCTTGGAGGTTAATCATTCATCAGGAGCAATCAGGGAGGTGCGAGCTCTGTTTTCATGGTGGTGGGATTGGATGAATGCGGTGAGCGCCACCTGTTCCGTGTTAGAGTTCCTTTTAGTGTGTAGAGAGCGTGCTTCGCAAGCCGCCATCACAACGCTTTTAGATGTCGTTGTGAGTCCTTTGGGGATCAGGCGGTGTTTTCCAGTTGCCTGAAGAATCGAGGTGCCTGTTTGAATGCCCCCATTGCGGTCTATAATTTGACTGTTTAAGGTGAGAAGTATCTCATGGAGTGAAAAGCTCGCTTGACATATTCTTTTGAATTCTATCAGCAAGGCCTGCCTCACTTCAGATGCTTTTTTGATTTTTTTATTGTTAGAGTTTAGATCGATTTTATTGGTTGGATCCAGTCGATGTAATGACTCAAGAATCTTCATGATCAAGGCTGGGAGGCAAGAGCAATAGAACGCAACAGCCAGCCTTGCTTCAGCGGCATTCTTAATTGATTTTCTTCCTTCCTGCGTGGCGCAAGAAACACATGTCACAATTGCTATCAATTGCCGTAGCCCTTCACCAGACGTTTCCAGCCCCGCTGCAAATTTTTTAAATTCAACTAAAAAGTTTGCAGAACGCTCCTCGTGGCATTTCTTTTGCAGCGACCTGATATCTCCTTCATCATACACGCGAGGAGGCTCTGAGCGAGAAAAGCTTTTATCTTGGAAAGCCCCGCAGAAAATATTGATCCAATCTTGATCGTACCTTTGTGTGTGAGAAGAGCTCTTGGTTTCTGCCATCTCTTGTGAGGATTGTTTGAGGCTCTTGGCTTGCTTATCTGGTTGGTCGTGCATCAGATCGCCCCTCATATTGTTACGTTAATAAAACAATTCCATTGTAAATGTATGATAAAATAAGTCAACGGTGTATTGTCATATTTTTTTGGGATTTATGTTTTGGATGGGCAGCCTCAAAAAAATAAAAAACTTCTACATCGAACTCTTAATCCCTTGCAGTTCAGGTATCTAGATATCTTCTGGAAGTCTTTATTAGAAAGGCTTCCAGTCGCCTCTCCTCTTGAGCTACGGCATGCACACATCTCTCTAACCTATTGAATTGGCAAGGCTTTCTTATTCCCTCCTCCCTTGCGGAGGAGGGCTAGGGTGGAGGGTTCATGTTGGCAATGCCTGTATTCAGTTGCCTCCCAACTACTGAACAGAAACTCTGCCTAAAGCTTGAAAACATTGGGCTCTGTCTTACCTGGAAATAAAGATCGCAAGATTCTCCTTTTTGCTTCTGAAGGCTTTTTCAAACTGCACCCTCCACCCTAGCCCTCCTCCGCAAGGGAGGAGGGAATAAGAAAGCCTTGCCAATTCAATAGGTTAGAAAGATGTATGCATGCCGTAGCTCAAGGGGAGAGGTGACATGAAAAGCCTTGCCAATCAAGGCTTCCAGAAGATGTGTGGATGCCTTGGCCCTTGCGGAGATAGAGATGGCCGTTACTCAGGGCTCTTGGTGTCTGCCTCTAGCATGGTTATGGTGCTTTGTATGGGGGTCAATCTTCTCTTGCGAAGAGGCATGCTGCACTGCAGCAGCGATCTTATCTGGAGTGGAACCGCCAAGGCCTGTATATCCAGAAGTGGCATTTTTGAGATTGTCATATGAGTTGCCTTTCGCTGTAGGGCTGGAGGGTGGGGTTGTAGCGGGCTTTGCTGTAGGCGGTTGGGTACTGCTCTGTTTTCTTGCATTGTAAATCTGGTTAACCAGCCGCAATTTTTCCCTCACAAGGTTTGCTGTGCTGGTGACGTCCGCTGTGAGGCAATTTCTATTCCTGTTGAGTGCGCCTGAAAGCACGCCTAAGTTAAGTTCGTCTCCTTTTTTAGCCAAGCCATCCCTGTCATAGAATTGGTCTATAGCTAACTGATATAGGAGATGGAATGGCTTCTGATCAGCGTCAGTTATTCCATTGAGAGCTTCTTGCAAAAAGACCAATAGACTGATTCGAGCATCGCTTGCCTTATTCGCTTTAGAGATGGACTCAGATGTCCAGAGTATGCCGTGCCTATGCGTAATTTCGTTGCTGTTGAATAGGTTCTCGTTGATGGCAGCACGTATTGCCCCGACAAGCAAGGTGAAGCAGGATTGCCAAAGCAAGGTATACACCAGGCCAGCTCTTAGGGCAGGTTCGGGGTTGGAGTGTAATGTATCTATCACAGTGAAAAACTTCCGGTAAGCTTCCGTTTTTGGTGCGTCGTCTGTTGTTCTTAAGTTGAAGCTCTGGATAAATGCACGAAATGTGGCAAAGACCGCTTTTTCTGTTTCTTGGACAATCAATTGAGTAACCCACTGATCCCCGGTGAGCTTACTGAGGTCTAGGTTTTCTTTCGTCTCGTCTGACCCTGCAACATCCGTATCCGTTGGATTGCCAGCGGGTGTGGGGGCAGGCACGTCATACTTGGTTTCGTCTGCCAGGTTGGAAGGAAAAGGCCTCCATGTTTTAGAGCGGCGAATGGTGTCAAGGTTATCGCGGAAAAGGTTCCAGCGATGTGTGGCCTGCTCATTGCTTGGCGTTGGCTGCATTGCGTTACAGAGGGGGCCTGCTTCATTCACGAATGCCTCAAGCAGAGCCTGAGACAAGTATTGAAATTCTGTAGATGAAGGGCAGGCGGCTATAAGGCGCTCCAAAAAAGGGTTAAAAAACGGATCAATCAACTCATTGTGTTTGTATTTACCTTCATCCCTGATCAGGTTCTGAAAAACACCTAAGGCAGCATGGATAAGATCGCAGCAGAGAGATGCGCGAAGCTTCTCGACTACAAGAAGCTTGACGTTAGCATCACACAGGCCAGGGGCGCTTGGATCGATAGCCCCAGAAATAATACCTGTGAAGTAAGCCAATGTGCGCGCAGCGTGCTGGCCTGCTGGTTTGGCGCTTTCGGTGGGTGGGGATACTTGTGATGAACTTCGTCTTCTCATGACTATCGATTGCTGTCCTATGACAGCACTATTCGCCATGGAAAGTTTTACTAGAAAGGCAGTAAACGCACGGACGGCATCTACCTCGACGTTGATGTTCTTAAACTCTGTAATAAAATCCTCGGCTTGCTGTTGAGCAAGGGAAATTTTTACCTTAGGCTCTACGTGCACCACGCGCAGTGTATCAGCCTGACTGGCGCTAGCAGCCTCTAGCGACCACATACCCAAGTCATCGTGCTTAGTATCTCCATTATTGGTTGGCTGGCTATTCATAACTCATCTCCATCTTGTTACGTTAATAAAACAATTCGATTGTAAATGTGTGACAGAACATGTCAATAGTGTATTGTCAGATTTTTTTAGTTTTGTGAGATGAGAAAAATAGCAGGCAAGTGCAAGAGCATGCAGATTTTTATGCAGGATTTGGATATAATGCTGTTCTTTCAAGAAGGAGTCTATGATGACACAACCCAAAACCCCGATCACTGTTGCGTATGGCGATGGCATTGGCCCTGAGATTATGGCGGCGACGCTCAAGATTTTAGAGGCGGCAGGGGCTCGCATTGCTGTTGAAAAAATTGAAGTGGGGGAGAAGGTTTATAAAAGCGGGGTCTCGTCAGGGATCCCTGACAGTGCCTGGGAGTCTATTCGCAGAACCAAGGTTTTGCTCAAAGCGCCTATCACGACCCCTCAAGGCGGAGGTTACAAAAGTTTGAACGTCAGCATCCGCGCGACCCTCGGATTGTATGCGAATGTGCGTCCTTGCGTGTCATATTACCCGTTTGTTTCAACACGACATCCAAAAATGGATTTGGTGATTGTGCGGGAGAACGAAGAAGATCTGTATACGGGGATTGAGCATCAGCAAACGCCCAATGTGGTTCAGTGTTTGAAGCTGATCTCACGCGAGGGCTCTGAGCGGATTATTCGATATGCCTTTGAGTATGCAAAGCAGAATAATAGAAAAAAAGTGACCTGCATGACCAAAGACAACATCATGAAGATGGCGGATGGCTTGTTTCATCAGGTGTTTAATAAGATTGCCCTAGAATACCCTGAGATTGCGAACGAGCATATGATCATCGATATTGGGGCGGCGCGCATTGCTGATCGGCCTGAGCAGTTTGATGTGATCGTGACGCTCAATCTGTATGGCGATATTATTTCAGACATCGCGGCGGAAGTGGCGGGATCTGTGGGGCTTGCAGGCTCTGCCAATATTGGGCGTGAGTGTGCGATGTTTGAAGCAATTCACGGTTCAGCGCCGGATATCGCGGGGCAAGACAAGGCCAATCCGTCTGGATTGCTGCAGGGGGCAGTGCAGATGCTGGTTCACATCAACCAACCTGAGATTGCCGCGAAGATCCATAATGCCTGGCTGAGAACCTTGGAAGAAGGGCTTCACACGGCGGATATCTACACCCAGAAGTTCTCTCAGAAATTATTGGGTACGCACGCTTTCGCCGAAAGTGTGATCGCACATCTAGGCCAGCTGCCGAAAACCCTGGCCCCTGTGACTTACCAGGCGAAAAATCTCAAAGCCAAACAAGTGACGGGCGAGGAGGTTTTAAACCCCTTGAGGATTGATCGTCAACTGGTGGGTGTGGATGTATTTTTCTATCACGCGAGCTGTTCACCAGAGACGCTGGGCGCAGGGATTCAGGCGTTGAACACTGAGGATTTGCAGCTGACCTTGATCACTAACCGCAGTGTGAAAGTCTGGCCGAATGGCTTTGAAGAGACGTATTGTGGGGATCATTGGCGAGGCCGGTTCTTGTCACCTACGGGTCAGCGCATTCGCCCTCCCATCATTATTGACTTACTGGCGCGGATCCAGAAGGCAGGCTTTGAGTTTATCAAAATCGAGAACTTGTATACGTACGACGGTGTGCGAGGCTATTCTTTGGCGCAAGGAGAGTAGATATGTCCTCAAGCTATCTCTTTACCTCAGAGTCTGTCTCAGAAGGCCATCCGGATAAAGTGGCAGACCAGATCTCAGATGCGATTTTAGATGCGATTTTAAAACAAGACCTGAACGCACGTGTGGCCTGTGAGACCTTGGTTAAAACCGGTCTGGCGTTGGTCGCAGGAGAGATCAGCACATCGGCTTGGGTGGATATCGAAGAGCTGGTCAGACAAGTGATTGTGGATATTGGCTATGTGGGTTCTGAGATGGGCTTTGATGGCCGGTCGTGCTCGGTTCTCAGTGCCATTGGCAAGCAATCGCCGGATATCGCGAGAGGTGTGGATCGAGAAGATGTGAAGGCCCAAGGTGCAGGGGATCAAGGGATTATGTTTGGGTATGCCACGCAGGAGACGGATGTCTTGATGCCTGCAGCCATCACCTATGCGCATCGCTTGATGCAACAGCAGGCGAGCGTGCGCAAACAGGGGATTTTGCCGTGGTTAAGACCTGATGCCAAAAGCCAGGTGACGTTGCGATATCTGGATGGCAAGATTGCCTGGGTTGATACCGTGGTGCTCTCCACGCAGCATGCGCCTGGGATTGCACATGGGGTCTTGAAAGAAGCAGTGATCGAGACGCTGATCAAGCCGGTGCTGCCTAAGGCTTGGATCAACCAGCACACGAAATTTTTAGTGAATCCAACCGGACAGTTTGTGATTGGCGGGCCGCAGGGCGATTGTGGATTGACAGGGCGCAAAATTATTGTCGATAGCTATGGTGGGGCCGCTCGCCATGGGGGCGGCGCATTTTCAGGGAAAGACCCCTCCAAGGTTGATCGCTCGGCGGCGTACATGGGCCGTTATGTGGCGAAAAATATCGTGGCAGCGGGGTTAGCGGATCGCTGTGAAGTCCAGATTTCTTATGCCATTGGGGTGGCGCAACCCACGTCGATTTTTGTGGAAACCTTTGGCACCGGTAAGGTCTCGCACGAGCGCTTGATCCAGCTGATCGAGGCCCATTTTGATTTGCGACCTGGGGCGATGATCCAGAACTTAGATTTACTACGGCCTATTTACCAAAAGACTGCGGCTTATGGGCATTTTGGACGAGAGCTGCCGGAGTTTACGTGGGAGAGGGTCGATAAGGCCGAGGTGTTGCGTGAAGAGATCATCAAAAAATAAAAAAGTGAGCGTGAGATTATGAAAAATTTTAGATTCATACTGTCCCTAGGCCTATTGCCCCTGATGGCTGTGAGCTTGTCAGGGTGCCTCTTTAAACCCTATGTGCCGCCGGTCGAGCAAGGGACTATCATCACCCCCGCTATGCAGCAAGCTGTCAAAATAGGCATGACAGAAGGGCAGGTTAAAGCCATTTTGGGCACGCCAGATATGCAAGACCCGTACCATCCCAACACCTGGTATTACGTCC
>JAHFRR010000183.1 GCA_023266165.1 Thiotrichales bacterium | reverse complement strand
ATAGACTCAGATTAATTTTAGAAAACAGCTCTGCAGGCAGTGCAGATCTCAGCAAATCAATGCTTACATCAAGATTGCCAGTCATCGCTTTGAAAAGGGCATCGTGAGGCGTATGGATTTTATGGATAGATTCCCTGGATTGCACAGAGACTGATTGGGTCGTTGGCTTAGGTGACATATCAAGCTCCAGATTGTTATTTTCCCAAAAATAGCATATATAGAAAACAAATTCAACTCAAAAATCCACTATTTCGCATATTAACGCATCGACTCATATCACAAAATCACATAAACCCCTCCTCGTCTTGCAGTTCTCCAGAAAGCCTTTAGAATGGAGGTCTTTAAAGCCTATAGGGACAGCCTGTCATGGAAAAAGCTTTTTACGCAATGCTAACATTTTTGGTGAGCACCGCTTTCTCGTTTTATTTATTTTTAGTGATGCTAAGATTCTTGCTTCAATGGGTCAAAGCGGATTTCTACAATCCGTTATGTCAATTTGTGATTCGCATGACCAACCCCCTGCTCATTCCCTTGCGGCGTATTGTGCCGGGCTTTTTGGGCTTGGATTGCGCGGCTATTGTCTTGATGGTCATGCTGGAGCTGATCGAGACGTTTATTTTATTTTGGCTCGCCCCACCCATGATCACCCTCAACCCTTGGTTGATCGCGGCGTTGATTGCCATTCGCCTGATCTCAATTTTGATTAATGTGATGTTCTTCGCCATCATCATTCGAGCGCTTTCCAGCTGGCTCAACCATGATCCCACACGTGCTCACCCTTTTTTAGAAGCCCTCTTTCAGCTCACCGAGCCTGTGCTGTCCCGTGCACGACGCTGGATTAAACCCATTGCAGGCGTTGATCTCTCGCCCGTCTTGGTCTTGATTCTTCTCGAGTTAATTAATATCTTTCTCAATAATTTAATTTAAAGGCTGATAAAGATTATGGCCAGCAACACTTTGGGCACACTCTTTCGCATCACCACGTGGGGGGAGTCTCACGGAAAGGCGCTGGGCGTTGTGATTGACGGCTGTCCGGCAGGGCTTGAGCTCTCGACAGAAGAGATCGCAGATGCTTTGATCCGACGGGCACCCGGCCAAAACAGCTATACCAGCCCACGTCGTGAGCCAGACACCCCTGAGATCTATTCCGGTGTCTTTGAAGGCAAAACCACGGGGGCGCCGATCTCCATCCTGATCCATAATCAAAACATCCACTCACAACACTATGAGCCCATCAAATCTTTATTACGCCCAGGCCATGCAAATTTTACCTATTTAGCCAAGTATGGAGTATTTGATTATCGCGGTGGCGGACGGGCTTCAGCCCGAGAGACCGTCTGTCGTGTCGCAGCAGGGGCTGTGGCGCAAAAGCTGTTGGCCCACTATGGCATTCACACACTCGCCTATCTCTCTGCGCTCGGCCCGATTTCTATCCCTGCGCTCCAAAACACCTCTTTTGAAACTCAGGATTTTAAGCATTTAAAAAAACAGCGAGACACCAGCCCCTTGTTTTGCCCAGATCCCTCCTCTGAAGCCCTGATGAAATCAGCGCTAGAGACTGCGCGAGATCAGGGAGATTCTTTAGGGGGTGTTATCAGCTTTATCTCCATCGGATTACCCCCGGGACTCGGAGATCCCGTGTATGAAAAGCTAGAAGCGAAGCTCGCTTCTGCCATGCTGAGCATCCCTGCCAGCAAAGGGTTTGAGATAGGCGAAGGCTTTTTGGCAGCTCAGATGACAGGGTCTTCCCACAATGATCTGTTTATTCAAGCGGGAAGCCAGGTTCACACCCAAAGCAACCATGCCGGTGGAACACTGGGAGGCATCAGTACAGGCATGCCTCTGGTAGGCAGGGTCGCGTTCAAGCCCACCTCCAGTATTCAGATATCACAAGCCACACTGACCCTCAAAGGAGAGGCCGCCACGCTCAAGCTCCCCGAAGGCTCGCGTCATGATCCGTGCGTGGCGATACGGGCGGTTCCCATCGTAGAAGCGATGTGCCATCTGGTCTTGGCAGATTTGCTTTTGATGAATCAAACGGCTCGGCTGTCTCACCTCTCGCTCGGTCAGAAAACCTAGCCCAAGTAGTTCACCGTAATCTGGCTGAGCCCGGCAGATCTCAAGCGTCTGACGATCATGCTCGCACCGTTTTGGGTTGCAATCGGCCCCAGCGACACCCCATAGGAGCCATCAGCATGATGCGTTAAAGAGGGCGAAAAACCCAGTAATAAAAGCTTCGCCTTCACTTGGCCCGCTTGGGCTTCTGTACCATACGTCCCCGCTTGAATCACATACCCACTTTGCGCCACAGGCCCCGTGCGATTGATA
>JAHFRR010000067.1 GCA_023266165.1 Thiotrichales bacterium | reverse complement strand
AATAACCCGATCCCCCCCAAAAACCATGGCGCCCTGTTCACACGCCTACAAGCGCTTGCAGCACAACCTCAAGTGATTTTGGTGGATCCTGATGATACCCCTCTGGGCTTCATGGAGAAACAAGAAGCCCACCTCAAAGGTCTGCTGCATCGTGCTTTTTCTGTTTTTGTCTTTCGAGAAACACCCGAGGGGCTCGAACTCCTACTCCAGCAACGTGCGACAGATAAATATCATTGCGGGAATCTTTGGACGAACACCTGCTGCTCACACCCCTCCCCCCATGAAGACACCCAAAAGGCCGCTGCGCGTAGACTGCAAGAAGAAGTGGGGCTCACCCTGGCGCTTCATCCAGCAGGATCTTTTATCTATCGCGCTGAGCTTGACAATGGCTTGATTGAGCATGAGTTAGATTATATTTTTATAGGCTTTGTGACATCTGGATCTGAACATCAGCTCACGGTGAATCCTCAAGAAATTCAGGCCGTTCGATGGATCTCTTTAAGCGCGCTGGCTGCATGGCACGCCGACTCCCCCGAAGATTTCACGCCCTGGTTCTCAAAGGCTTTAAAATTTGCTACACTCGCCCTTCCTACCGCTTCTCTCAATGGACATCTTTTTTAATGCATATCAAGACCCCTGAAGAAATCGAAAAAATGCGCGTCGCAGGCCGCTTGGCCGCGGATGTGCTGGATATGATTGGCCCCCATGTGAAAGCGGGGGTGACAACCTTAGCGCTGGATCGAATCTGCCATGACTATATCACCCAAGTTCAACAAGCGATTCCCGCCTGCCTGCACTATAAAGGTTTTCCTAAATCCATCTGCACCTCCGTCAATCATGTCGTCTGCCATGGAATTCCAAGCGATAAAAAATTAAAAGATGGCGATATTATCAATATCGATGTGACCGTGATTAAAGACAAATACCATGGCGACACCAGCAAGATGTTCCTGATTGGCAAGCCCTCCATCCTGGCTGAGCGCCTCTCTGCTGTCACGCAAGAATGCCTCTGGCGCGGAATTCGAGAGGTCAAGCCTGGCAAACACCTAGGGGATATCGCCGAAGCCATCCAAACTTTCGCTGAAAAACACCATTACTCCATTGTCCAAGAGTATTGCGGCCATGGGATTGGCACCAAGTTCCATGAAGATGAGATCCAAGTTGTGCATTTTGGCAAAGCCCATACTGGCAGAAAAATGATTCCCGGGATGACCTTCACCATTGAACCCATGATCAATGCAGGCAAGCGGGCGATTTCCCTTCTCCCTGATCGCTGGACGGTGGTGACGAAAGACCGTAGCCTCTCTGCCCAATGGGAGCACACGGTGTTGGTGACAGAGACAGGCGTTGAGATCTTAACCCTGCGAGAAGAAGAACAAGACTTAGTGAAGCACTGGCTGGCTTAACTGGCTGGCTTAGCCGCTCTCGATGTCACAACCGGCTCACACATCAACGGTGTTTTGAGTACCGAGACCTGCTCGGCAATCTTCATGCCAACAGGCAAGGTTGCCACACACGTTTGGCCATCAATGCTCCTGAATGTCAACACATGCTCGTTGGTTGTCACACTCGCCTGCAAGAAGCCTGTGTTGTCCGTGGTGTCAAACTCGTTTTTGTTTTCCAAGAGCCAATTAGCCAAGGGCTGCTTTTGGGCATTATAGACTTGCGCGAAGAGCAAATACTGCTGACCCATCGACCATGTCATGGTTTCGACATTGCCTTGATACAACGTCGCGCTTTTGGGCATCGCATTGTAGCTCAAAAGCGTACTGCCCAAAGGCACCACCGTAATATGATAGGTTTTATAAGGCGTTAAGAAGATAGGTTGCGGCATATTGGTATTCACCACGGCCACCTGCGTACCATCTACATATACGGCTACTTTCGCACTCACTGGCGCTTTGATATTGATGATAATCCCCGTAAACCATTGGCTGCCAGAATATCCCATCCCCAGATGGTGGTCTGCATACAAGAACGAGGTATTCAGAGTCCCCGAGAACGTCGACTGGATCTGCGTACCTGTCACGCCCTCACTGTCATAGGCGCGGGCATAGCTGGCAGCAGTGTTCAGCCACGGCGAGAGATAGCTGGATTGTAGGTTCACGCTTCGAGTTTCACCCTGTTGATTCCCCGAGATACCCATTTGCAACGAGTGATATGAATCAAACTGAACCGTCTTC
Source organism: Thiotrichales bacterium (assembly GCA_023266165.1). Lineage (GTDB taxonomy): Bacteria > Pseudomonadota > Gammaproteobacteria > Francisellales > CACEW01 > JAHFRR01. The sequence continues at coordinate 5,090 of JAHFRR010000067.1, read as the reverse complement.
GTGACATTGCCTGAGAACGACTGGCTGGTTGAGGTCGAAGAGCCTGTCGAGCCACTGCCTGCGGGTATACGCGTCTGTTGATAGCCATACGATAACATCGCATCTAAGTTGTTGTCTGTGAACATGTTGTAGTTCAGCGAGAGATTGATGGAAGTGTCATCATTGGATTTGGTCAGATTCAGCATCATAAACACGTTGGACATACTGCCCTGATAGAGCGTTTGGGTATAGTTGATCGAGCCACTGCGATTCAGCCCCCCCAGTACAGATTGGCTGAGTGTATAACCAAACCCAAGATTTCGATACTGAAGATTGCTATTGACGGTATAGTCTTGGCCGGACATCGGGTAAAAATACTGGCTAGGATTGTTGTATCGTGCCTCGAGCTGGTCTTGAGACAGGCTTGTGAAGGTCTTGAGGGCATTGACAGAGGCACTCCAGCTGTTGTCATTCCAGGACAATCCTGTCATACCCCCTGTCGTCTCTTGATTGGAGACCATGCCTCCTAACTGAAAATTAAATTGATAAGGCAAATACCAATTCAATCCCGTCGATGAGAATACGCCTTCAAAATTACTTAAAAACGTTTCTGTCACGCCCAGTGCAGAGCTCAGCTGCACCGTGCCGTTATAGTTGAAGAGCGGTGCATCTGTGAACTGAGGCGCTGAAACCGTAAAACTCTTGGTGGCATTGCTGAAAGTGCCATATCCTGCTGTTTTACTTTGCGCGCCCAGCATAGCCGTATAATGGTAGGACTGATCGCTGAAATTCTGTTGTTTAACAAAATAGAGCTGCTGCGTGCTCTCCTGCCCCAAAGAGTTGGTTGTTCTGATCGTCAGCATATACGCCCCTTCCGGCAGCGTACTGGTGTTCACCTGTTGACGCCCAACATCCAAATGGGTGGAGTACAACAGCTCTCCGCCTCGATACAGCGACACCTGCGAGGGCAAGGTCAGATCGACATATACGGGGGTTCCCATTTGACTGACCAGCTGCGTGGTATCATTCCCCACCCCCCAGTAAGAATTCTGCCAGCTGGCTCCTAACAGGGGCATCCCTGAGATAAAATCATCCCCGATCGTACTTAAAATCCCTGCTTGAAACAAATCTTTTTGATCGATGACCCGCCCATAACCAAATTGGCTGATGTTGAGCACCGACGTGTTGCTCGACCCTGCGGGGGAAAACGAGGTATTGGAATACTGCGAGTGGGTGTAGTTAAAATTACTGAGCAAGAACAGCCGATTTTCATGATTGGCCAACATCAGGTTATTCGCTTCGCTCAGATTTTTAGAGCTCCCACTGGTCTGCACCGCAAATCCCATCTGGTTAAACACCGAAAACCCACTGCTTGAAGGCGCCAACGGCTTTTGCGTCAATGACTCAGGCTTCAAGAGATCTGGATTCACAAACAGATAGGCTTTATAGTTGTTGGCATCAAAAACCAATCCCATGGTTTGGGGCGTCAGGCCTGTACACAACGAGGAGCGCGGGTCTGGATGCGGCTGGTCAAATCGACACACATGATCGGTATGCACAGGGAGCTTCGCTGCAAACTCAGGGGCCATGGCTTTCGGGTGAATCCAACCTGGAATGCTTGCCTGCACTTGAGAGGGATTGGCAAACTGCAACCAATTCTGGGTGAAGCTCGCCATGAAGTTCCCCACAAACTCCCCGCCGTAATACACGCTCACCAGGGTGGTTTGCTCTTGGTCTAAAACCGCCGCTGAAAATCCAGGAGGGGGGCCAGGCGCAAACTGTAACGTATTATTCGATTTATTATTTGCATCCGAGTTGTGGATTTGAAGAGGCGGCGTTTTGGGTAGCGAGACAGCGGTCACCCCTTGAGGGCTTGCCCCCATTGCGCTTGAGAGCATGCCAAGCATTAACGCCAGCTGACTTCGCTTCAATCTCATTGCTTTTCACAAGTCCCATTTATCCGAGTCTCGCAATTTTAACGTCTTTGCAGCAATATGCAATCATTTTTCCGAAATTTTTAAAAATTTCACCTGATTTCGCACACAAATCCTCCATTGATAAATACAATAATTCGCAGCGAATCCCGCTCTCACACTCCCAACATCAAACCTAATGATAGACAGCCCCTTTTACCCTAAAAAATAATATAAACAAGTTAAGTCAATAAAAAAACCAATCAAAACTCATTTAGACTGTTGAGTTTTTCTGAAGGAATGGTAAAATGGGCGGAATTTGATTTTTGAGAATAGGTTGAATAGAAGATGCCTGGAGACCAAGCCAATAAGATCGCTCAAGCGGCCTCAAAACCTGTCACAAACATTAAGGACACTAAGGGCGTACCTACCTTCCAATCTCAAGTACGCATCACAACAACGGCAATCCCTGACGTGAGCAAACAGCTCTCACAACAATTCGCACTACCAGTTAACAAATCCACACCAATACCCCAAAACACACAGACCAGTGTAGCAGCTCCTTCACAAACTGCTGCCCAGTTTGTTGAGACAGAACGTCGGAGAATAGCTGAAGCAGAAAAAGTCAAATCTGAACAAGAACGCAAGGGAATACCAGCATCCATTAAACAAAGCAATAGTGGGCGTGACACCTCCAACAATGGCTCAGTGTTTGTCGTACAGCTAAAGAGTATTAATGGAAACACAAGTAGCCGCGGCTCAGCTCCTAAAAACAATACCCTTCCCGATGAAATCTCGCAAGCACATACCCCTGAGCAACCGCGCCCAACAAACAGCAGGCCTATCATTGCTGAAGCTGCAAGACGCCAACAACTCGCTGAAACGGCAAAACGCCAACAGCTTGCGGAAAAAGAAGCACAGGAACAGGCAAGACTAAAAGCCTTGGTCCAAGCTGAATACGAGCAGCAAATAGCGAATGCGGATCAAAAGACAGAACCCACAGGCACAGGGGCATTAGCCAATAGAAAACGACAAGAAGTTCAAACCGCCGCTCATCAATATGCCGCGAAAAGCCCGGTACTCACTCCGGTCAATAGCCAAATGCGCCCAGCTCCCCCTGCCGACAACACGAATAGATCTTTCTCTCCAAAGAAACAACAGAGCGAGCGGAGTGTGACACAAGAGCACCATGCATCTTCAACCACCTCTCATGTGACTCTCAACTCCCCTCCCATTATACAACACAGCCACACACCAAATATCTTGAATTTGGACGGATGGATCCCAGTGTCCACAGACAGTAGCACCAATTCTGTTACATCTGAAGAATTGCCCGAGGGAAAGCAAGTCGGCGGTCATCCGGAAAATGCAAAATCGCTGGCTGACAGCCCTCCAAAAGCACTCGCCACAAAAGAGAAAAAACCTAGCTCTCGCCAAACACCTGTGAAACAGGTTGCCTCCTCATCTCTAACAACAGAAGACAGATGGGGACAACAAGTACCTTCCAAACCCACAGGGAAAGCGAATGGTGAATCTCATCAAGAACAGAAAAACAAACCTGAACCTGATATTGCCGAGGGAAGCGCGGCTCGAAACTTGCTAACAGTATTTGAGGCTTCAGCAACAACAACGCATGCTGCAACAACCAACACAAGCAGTCCCCCGCCGTCTGGATATCCACGGCTGGATCCTCGTTTTAGCACTGTCTCCCCCGATATCACAGAGAGCTCGAATAGCCTTCAACATCTTGACTCCCTCATAGCGGAGGCAACCGCAGCAATGAAATCAACTCCAGCATCTATCGTGCCTACTGATAACAAAGCAGCCCAAACTGCTTTTACAACACCCATACCCATTCCTCACAACATCCCCAAGGCCCCCGCCAAAAACACAATAACTATCGATGAGCTTCTTGCACAAAACGCAGATACTTCAAAAGATGACGGGCAACAGCTCTCTGCAATCGCCATCAATCAATCCTTGACAACAGCCCCAGCTCCAACAGACCGCCATAAAGAGAGTGAGTCTCGTAAGCCCATAAAAACCCCTGTCAAAAACAATGACCCACGTCAGGAGCAAGCAGATATGCCTCAAACCCGCATAGTTCAAGAGGACTCTGCGCTTGTGAGCAGAATCAAACACAACCCAGTTCCTCGAAACAATAGTGACGTGGACGTGAATGATGACCAAAAATCTGATACAGCGCCTGAGACAGTGCTCACATCACACCGTAGGCCTGCTCCAAGCACCCCAAATAAAGCAGGTCGCAAATCTACCACGAAAATTTCAACACCATTACGAGAGCTACCTCCTAAGACACCCGTAAAATCCAGTTCAAATGCGCAAGATACACAAAATGAGAGCAAAGTTGGTAGCAGCCAAAAAAACCGCTCAACATCTCTCCCAGATTTAGATGCACCACCCACAGACCGTGCATCAACACCACCTTCTGAGATTTCTGTCAATACCACAAATGCAGAACAACCTCTAGAGCAAAAAAATATTATAAATAATAATGACACTAAAATTCCAGATACTACTATTCCCCTACCACCTAAACTCTCACAGTCACAGGACAGGCCCAGAAGGATTGCGAGCATGCTCAGCAGGGTTTCCACACAATTCACATCTTTGCGAAACACATCGCACAAAGACTTAAAAAAATTTAGTTACGAAAACCCCATGTACCAAAGAAAAGCACCTGCCTACCTCAAAGCTAGTCTGTGTGTGACAGCAACTCTTGGAGTTGCGAGCACCACTGCCGCAGTAATGACAATGGCAGACAATGCAAATTTACGAGCTGAAATTGATCTGAAACTGAGTGAAGCCAAGTCCTATGCTGATACCAAGGATACTAAAACTCTAGAGTCTGCTCAGTCCTATGCCGATACCAAGGATACTGCAACTCTAGCGTCTGCTCAGTCCTATGCCGATGCCGGAGATAGCTCAACCCTGAACGCAGCCAACTCCTATGCCGATACCAAGGATACTGCAACCTTGGACTCTGCCAAGTCTTACGCTGATACCAAGGATACTGCAACCCTAGAGTCTGCTCAGTCCTATACCGATGCCGGAGATAGCTCAACTCTGAATGCAGCCAAGTCCTATGCTGATACCAAGGATACTGCAACTCTAGCGTCTGCTCAGTCCTATGCTGATACAGGAGACAGCTCAACCCTGAACGCAGCCAAGTCCTAT
>JAHFRR010000182.1 GCA_023266165.1 Thiotrichales bacterium | reverse complement strand
CTGAAAGCTTTTTCAAGCTGCACCCTCCATCCTAACCTTCCTCCGCAAGGGAGGAAGGGATAAGAAAGCCTTGCCAATTCAAAAGGTTAAGTGGTGAAAGGCTGATATGATGCCTGCGCAAGACCCCTGGTTTTTCCTCTAGCCTAACTGCGCTTTTATTCGCGCCCAGAATGGACTTTATGCTTGATTTTCCAAGAAAATTCGGCTACTTTAGGCGTCAGCGTGGGTATCTTGCTCAGGCTGAGAGAGACGCGCTTTCGAGGGCCAACACCATGAACCTCCAATTTATTTTGGTTGAGACCAGCCATCCGGGTAATATCGGTGCGGCGGCGCGGGCGATCAGAACAATGGGTTTTTTCAATCTGACGCTCGTCAACCCTCAGCAGTATCCAGATCCTCAGATCGATGCGTTGGCCTCTCATGCAACGGATGTGGTAGAAACAATTCGTGTGGTGGATACGTTTCAGGAGGCCATTGCAGGGTGTGATCTTGTGATAGGAACCAGTGCCCGATCTCGAACGCTGCCTTGGCCGATGTTATCCCCCAAAGACCTGATCCCTCCTATCTTGGCGAGGCAACCTCACTCGATTGCCATTGTCTTTGGTCGAGAAGATCGAGGGCTCTCCAATGACGAACTGGCGGCATGTCACTTCCATGTCCAGATCCCTACCTCTGAGAGTTATATGTCTCTCAATCTCGCCCAAGCTGTGCAGGTGATCGCGTACGAGCTGTTTGCGCTGGGGTCTGCCGTTCCAGTATCGCCTGACCTGTACGAGCCCAGGGCCACAGCTGAGAAGATGCAGGGGTTTTATGCCCACATGGAGCGTGTTTTGCTGCGGATCGGGTATCTAGACCCTCGGCGCCCTAAAAAACTGAAGGAGCGCCTACAGCGGCTGTTTCAGCGGGCAGAATTGGAAGACAGTGAGGTGGATTTGCTGCGAGGGATCTTCACCCGTATGGAGTGTAAGCTTGATGGAGAGAAGTCCTCATGAGTGCACACACGGTTTCCCCTTTGATTTATTTAGATCATGCTTCTTCAACGCCTGTAGATTGGAGGGTTGCACGGGTTATGTGTGAGATCTTAGAAGGCGCAGATCGTTATGGGAATCCTTCCTCTTTGCATCGATTGGGTGGGCAGGCTCTGTTGGATATTGAAGACGCGCAAACGCAAGCGGCACAGTGCATCGGAGCAGATGTCGATGAAATTGTATGGACATCCGGTGCGACGGAATCCAATAATTTGGCCATTTTAGGCGTGGCGCATGCGTATGCTTTCAAGGGCAAGCATCTGATCACCTGGAAGAGTGAGCACAAGTCCGTGCTAGGCCCCTGTGAACATCTTGAGAAACAAGGCTTTGAGGTCACTTACCTGGATGTCAATCCAGAAGGCCAAATCGATCTAGAGGCTCTAAAGCATGCCATCACGGATCAGACGATCTTGATCAACTGCTTGTGGGTGAACAACGAGACCGGGGTGACGCAACCGATTGACAAAATCATTGAGATCGCGCATGCGCGAGGGGTGCTGGTGCATATCGATGCGGTTCAGGCTTTTTTAACTCAGTCCTTACAAGTGCACCAACTCGGCGCAGATCTTTTATCTTTATCGGCCCATAAGCTCTATGGCCCCAAAGGGGTAGGGCTGCTATATCTCAGACGGCGCCCGAAGATCCGCATCCAGCCGCTTTTGTTCGGTGGGTCGCAGCAGAGGGGCATCAGGCCGGGCACTCAAGCGAGCCATCAAATTGTCGGGATGGCCCAGGCGATGGTGTTGGCAGAGGATGAGCGCGCTGCGCGCATTGCGCATTTCCAGGCCGTCAAGCTCGCGTTGATTGAGGCGTTGAAGACAGCGTACCCTGCCCCCTATTATTTCAATGGCTCTGTGGATCAGACAGCGCCTCATATCCTCAATGTGTGTTTCCCCACACTCGAGAGTAGCCTCGTGAAAACTCACCTGCCGCATGTGTTGATCTCCCAAGGCTCTGCGTGTAACAGCACAGCGGTGGAGCCCTCACACGTGCTCTCTGCGATGCGCCGAACATCGCGGGATGCGGATCGCAGCTTTCGGTTTTCATTCGGGGTGCAAAACCAGGCGGGGGAGATGGTGGAAGTCGTGAGAAGCTTGGCACTGCTTCAGAAACAGTGAGTGGGGTTAAACCCCCAGATGTAAGAGCGAGGGGCTTTTCACTATGCCCGCCCATACACGCGAGAGGGTTTGGGTTTTGGGGTCATAGTGATAGACAATAATGCCGTTGGCATGATCCATCGCCATCACCAGGATATGCGCGGTAGGCGAGGTATCAATGGCTTGATCCCGCGAAAAATCATC
>JAHFRR010000181.1 GCA_023266165.1 Thiotrichales bacterium | reverse complement strand
AGTTTCAGGGTGGGGGATCAGGGGGAGGTATTTGATGGGGTTTAGTTTATAGTTGATCCAGCCTGAATGTTGTTGTCGAAACGGCATCAAGATGTTGGGATGATAAAGGGTTGCGTAGTTAAAAAAATAGGGCTCTGCATGTCGGATGACTAAGAGCTCATTCGATGCGATAAATTTGATAGAGAGGATTTCACTGGCACCCTGACCAAACAACTGAAATTCCTGTGGGTTTAAAGCGATCCTATAAATAAAAGGTATGCTCGCGCGAGTTGAAAAATCGTATTTAATCCCACCGTTCATGATATCCCCTGTCACCACGTATTGTCCATCAGGGCTAATGGCGGCGACGGTTTGGGCATCGTTTTTATACGCATGATAGAGCAGGCCCCCGGGGTTGACGCTCCATACGTAAAACTCACCAAAACCAGAGGTCACAAGGTATTTGTCATCAGGAGATAAGTGCAAGTTCAAAAGTTTACCGTCCCCTGAAAAGCTTCCGCACGTATACGGAACACCCTTGGGGATTTTAGGGTCTCGCGGATCGCAATAATGCCACAGCAATTGTCCCGTTCCCTCAGGGTTGATTTTGAAAAGTTGATTGTTAGCGTCAACTGCGAAATAATTTTTTAAACCAGGAGTGATGACTTCTCCATAAGTGGGGAATCCTGGATTAAAGCGCTTTACAATACTTCCCTCCACATTCTCAATCACTACCTGGTTGGTAGCATCGTTTTGGTACATGAAGTCCTGCGTGTTTTTAATAAAATACGCGCTGTAGATATTGGCATTGCTGAAAATAATCTGGTAGGTATGCCTGTGGAGATTCCAGAGGACGGCCTGTTTGTTGGTATTGGTGGTGATTGCGTAATTCCCATCACTGGAAACGCTGATGATCATGATGAGATTTCTGGGCGCGCTGTTGGGATTGGAACAGGCTGTGAATCCAAATAGCAACAGTAAAAAAACACCTGCCGTCCTTGCCCACTGCATCATGTCAACGGTTTTCCTACGTTCGGCCAAAGACCAAATGCAGTGAATCCTAGACCCGGCTGATGCATCAACTGCCGCTGGTACACATCCTTCCTCATCTTCTCATCCGGAACCTTCATCGCAGAATGGTCAAAGCAGAGATCGTTTCCCTTTTTATCTTGCTGAGCCGTTTGGAATAATTGGTCTGTGCGTTGTAGTTGCATCGCTGTTACTTGCTCAACGCCGCCATACCCCAGCGCAGCTACAGGCGAGGCTTGCGGGGTGAGTAATGCTGTCACAATCAGAGTTGCGACACATTCTGCATGAAGTTGCTCAGCCTCCCATGCGTTGGCTTTTAAATACAGGATCAAGCCCAATGTCAAATGTTCCTCACGAGCGCTGATCTGGGTACCTAGCACCTGCTGATACGAGCTATTCACGTGGCCCTTGTCATCATCTTCAAAATTAAATATATCTCTCACCCCGGCAAAAAGCGCTGGATACTGCGTTTTGATCATAGCTCTTTGCGCTAATAGCTCAGGGTTCAAGGGCTGCGGAGGGCTTCCGGGTATCTGCCATGTTTTATAAAACCGCGCCCAACGCTCAAAATAAGACTCCAGATCTGCAAAAACGGCCTGAGCAAAGAAGCTGACAGGATAGACGAGCAAATTCGAAAGGTGGTAAATACTGACAAACCGCCCTTGAAGCTTCTCTAATGGGGACAGCCCTTGATTAATCACAGCCATAGCTGCTGTGACCCCTACCATTTCAGCCCCTGCAGCAGGGTCTTCTCCAGTATCTGCAATAATATCCAGACTAGAGTCACTCGGTGGGATATCCCCTAAAATGGTATCCTCATCGCTATACAGCACCGTGATTTTATCTGCAGCCTGGTGTGCATGAGGGTAGCTGTAGCCATAATTCAGGGTTTGGTTCTGGAGGATCATGGGTAAACCCTTTATGGGCACTGGGTTAAAGCTGGTATTAGGGATGGCAGCTTCCCAGAGAAACACATGATCCACAGAGGTTTTTGACGCAGATAAGTCTTCTAAAGTATTCATGAGAACTGCATTCCCCAGGGAATGCGCCATCAGATTCACACAGAGACCTGCCTGCTTGAGCTGTTGGATCAACTGTGCCAAACGCCTGGCAGGGTATTGGCTTAAAGGCAGCGCGGCCATATAGTCTAGACTTGAGGTTGGATTGCCTTGCCAGGCAATTCCCACGATTCGCGTATAGTTGAGATAGTCTTTGCCATCAAACCCAGCCGCTTGATTGAGATTGTGCTCCATCGATAATAACCAGCCATGCGCGCCATGACCATTGAGGTGTGTCACTTGCGAAGGCTGGTATTGATCTGGATACCAGGCCTGCATCAAGGCAGAATTGCGATAGAGCCCACTGACATGCTCAGGATCTG
>JAHFRR010000066.1 GCA_023266165.1 Thiotrichales bacterium | reverse complement strand
CCGATATAGTCATAAATTTGCTGAACGGTTGTGATCTTCTCCGCATCTTCATCGGGAATCTCTGTGCCGAACTCTTCTTCCAACGCCATCACCAGCTCAACGGTATCCAAAGAATCTGCACCCAGATCTTCAACAAACGATGCCGCAGGCACCACTTCTTCTTCTTTTACACCCAGTTGCTCTACAATGATTTTGCGTACGCGCACTTGTAAGTCGTTCATGCTGTTATCCTTATTTAGATTTAGTTTAAGTTCAGTTGTTTGCCAAAATGCGGGGGGTAGTTTACCCAATTTTTGCAAATATGCAAGACCCATCATCTGCTCATCCTCATGATGATGGCAAAATACAAATAAAAAGCATCACAGCACACATCAAAGAATCCATTCGCCCTGCTGCTGGATTTTGAGATACATCGTATCGGGCGCAAGATCCAACTCCCCTGGCCAGGTCACAACACCGTGCTCTACAAAAACCTGATCAAACAACGAAATGTCTTGAAGTCTCGCAAAAACACCTGCCTGCTGGCTGAATATCTTGCGCGATAGATCAACTGAACCGACCAAGCCATCCATAAAAGTCACTTCAAGACGAAAGCGAGGAAACGCAATGACCGTAGCAATACGCCAGGGGGCCGTGATTTTCAATCCAGGGGGTTGATCTTGCAAGGCATTTGATTTTGTTCGCATAGCTTTGAATCCCTCTGCAAAATTCCCATTGTATCACACACAGCTACTGCCGTGATGGGCTTCAAAAGCGTAACCATCTCAATCCCATCACCCCAAGGGCTTATGTCCAAATCCAAGAGCTTATGCACACCTCCTGGATCGCCCCCCAAAATAGCATCAACATCACGAGCAATCTCTTTCGGCATATAGCGCGACTGAGATAGGTCTGAGCAGTGCCTGGCATAGCGCACAAACTGAGTCGCCAGCTTCTTTAGGGGAGACCCATCCTCACCCTTCACCTCATCGACTGAGATCTCCACATACCCGCTCATGTGTCCGCTCACTGCAGGGGTATAACTCAACCGATCTTTCAGCTTCTCGAAAGCACTGGGAGGCGCTATCATTGTCCGAATGCCCGCTGCCAGTGCCTTATCACTCAGTAGAAATGCTTTTTCCTGATCTGTCAGCACCGCGCCATGAGCAACCAGCTTCTGAGCAATCGCCCTTTGATTGGAAGAGCATGCCACATACAGGGCGTTTTGCTGTGGAGCTGCGACGATGGATTTCGCCGCATCTGACCCCCTCATCCATAAAAATACATCTACTACCTCTTCAAAACCTTTTTGAATTGCATCATACAGGGAGCTGTGGCCTTCACGATCTTGCAATAAGACGTCCTTCCCACTCATCATTAAAAAAATCAAAAAGCCGTATGGCAAAGCCTTGTGATCCTTCCGTGTGTTTAACCTAAAAAGCATATGCAAAGGGATACCTCCATTTGTATTGCGCGCATGGATATCCGCACCTTTCGCCAACAGCAATGCAATAATCCTCAAAAATGTTGCTGCATCATCAGAAAACTTGCTTGCGTTACGATTCAATAATAAATAGTGCAACGGTGTTTGACCAAACTCTCCGAGCGCCTTGACATCAGCACCGTGCTCCAGCAATAACCTCACAATCGTGGTGGAGAGCTTATGGTTCTGCAAATACGCACCTAAAACAGAGCCTAGCTTCCCTAAAACAGACCCATTAGGATTCGCCCCTGCTTGCAACAACAGCGCAACCAATGGTTCATCATTCTTTTGACAGGCCCATTGCAACAGGGTTGCCCCATCAAAAAAATCGTCTGCTTGATCTAGAAGCTTTGCGTTGTGAAGCTGCTGGGCCAAAGTCAAAGAACCCTCCCCTTGGCCCTTGAGCACAAGCAACGCCTCTAAGTCTTTGCCTTGGCTTGTGATGATCATCAGCGCAGCGATCAGAGTACATTTAGATTGCGCTCTGCCCTGGTATCCTGTCAAGATCTCATTCGCCCAGTCTGTGCTGCTCTGTACCTTGTCAATCAAGGCCACGCATAAACGATAGACCACTTCGTCATTGCGCGGTTGCGCCTCGAAAGCAGATTGCAGTGGAAACTTGTGCTTCCCTATCGGCGTGATCCAATATCCCAATAAGAGAGGCAACGCATCTTTGTAACTTGCTTCACGTGCGAGCCAACTATCCAATAGCTCTAAAGGCTTAGGTTGCTCTAATATCCACACAAGCAAAGGCTGCTCAGGTCTATAATGTGCACGCTCTTGATAATAGGCTTGACGATCCCCTCTGGGAGGGCACTGCAAATCTCGCAATGGCTTGAGCTTGTCGGCCTCTATCGACTCTAGGTTATTGGTCACCTTTGCCCACGACAGCTTGCCTGCTTCAAGATAAGTGTTAATCCAAGAATGCAACATGCGACTCTCTCTTTACTTATTAATATTATATATTTTACAATAAAATAAATCAAAAAGATATAGCTATCAAATTTATTCCCCTGGCACCCCCATCAATAAAGAGCTTGTATCACTCCGAGCTCTGGGTTTGATGAGATGATGATAAAGAGGCGCAGCAACAGCGGGGTGCGACTCTGAAGAAGCACGCGTTCGACCCAGTGCTGCACGAACTCTTTTGATCAAACCTGGTTTCTCAGGCGCTTTAAAATCAGGATATTTGCCCTGGATCTTCGCTAACTGCTCTCGAAACGGGGTATCTTTCCTGAGTACTAACCATTGAAATGGCGTCTGCCCCTTCTTGTCTTGCCCCATCGGCTGTGTATACGCGCAAGGACTCGCCCCTCGCTTCAATAACAGCTCAATCAACTCTAAATGACCTGCCTCACACGCACGATGCAGGACGGTCACCAAGGCACCCCCATTGGGAATGTTAGGACTAGCACCCGCCTCCAACAGCATAAGGCTTTTCCTCACTGAGAGCTTCGTACATCCTTGTACCTCAAGACTTATTGGGTTAAATGACTGACACAGAGAGATAGTAGCATAAACCAGGGAGAAATACATCAGGAAAACCTAGTGTGTGTTAAGAGCAAATAACTTGTCCTAAGTAGTAGCAAATAAACTGTCCGGAATTATAGTGCCCTGATCTTGGATCAAGTGAGGGGTGTAAATGACGAGGACAAAGCTACAAAGGGAGCTCAACAAAATGAGGTTTTCAGAGGTTTATAGTGACTGGGAGAAAGGCCGCCTGACGCAAGCGGAAGCGGCGCAGATATTAGGTGTGTGTGATAGGACGTTTAGGCGATATCTGGCAAGGCATGAAGAAAATAGCCTTGAAGGGCTGAGAGATTATCGAGTAGATCGGATATCCCATTTACGAGCGCCCGTTGATGAGGTGATTGCCTTGCAGGATCTCTACCGCACACGGTTTCTAGGTTGGAGCGTAAAACACTTTGATCGAGGCAGTCACTACTGGCATACCCCAACAGCGGGTGGGAAGGTCGACAAAAAGAACCTGACACAGCTTGGAGGCGCTATGAATCGACTGGGTATTGCAATGATAGCAGCTTACTCTCCTGAGGCTCGTGGTCGATCTGAAAGAATGTTCAGGACTCATCAGGAGGATCTGCTATGATGACCTAAATCCAAATGGAAAAACCAGACAATTCATTTGCTACCAATCCGGACATTTCTATTTGCTCCTAACAGCATCATCTGCTCATTAGGCTAACCGGCGAAAATAGCTTACAAATTAATCTTATTTGATCTACAATCTCTCTTGACCCAATGAGTTACGAGAGAAGAGGGGTTCTTTGCCATGAACAGAAAAACAAAAAAACATTCTGGAAGTGAGATAAAACGAGAGGAGGCCCCAGGGGGCTCTGTTCCAGGTCAGGTGAGCGCCTCAAGCTCTGAAAGTTCTAGAAGCGATTCCGGCTCAGAAAAGTCTACTGAAAGCACAAGATCAGGAGAGCCCATCTCCCGACCTTCTGTGAGGCGTAGACAAGAAAAACGCAGAATGGAAGCTGCTAAGAAAGCTGCAGAGAAGCAACTCTCTCCGCCTGTCACTGGCTCTGCAAGCCAGTTGAGATTTGCTTCTATAGGCGCGCCTTTAAACGCAGAGCTGCCTACACAGATCCACCATCAGCCAGTGGAGCCACTTTCTTGGCAAGAGCGTCATAAAAAAAACTTGGAGCGTATTTTAACAGGAGCGAATGTCGTAACCAGTGTTCTCGTTGCAAATTCTGATATTGTTCATCGTTCTGTAATTATGACGGGTGGGGGTATCGCCCAGTGGATGCTTCGATTGAACACTATTCTTGATCGAGCTCGTAGCAATTCAATATCGAAGGAAGATGCTATTTTCTTAGGGATGGGTTATATGCTAACACTGACCCCTGCGATGGTGTACCCGTTCTGGACTGATGATGCAAATAGCCTAAGCGAGAAAATCTTTTTTTCAAGCAGCATCCTATTGCCTGCTGTTGCAGAATTTTTAATTGAAAAATTTGTGCTGCCCGAAAAGCCAAAAGAACCACGCGAAAGCAAGATGACCTATGAGAGCTCTTGGAAAGAGTTTTTCCTGACTCGTCGAGAAGTGCTGCAAAAAATTGGAGGTATCTCCGATATTGCCTTTAACAATATTCTGGCCTCTTTATGGATGTCGAACGAACAAGTCACAGGTCGATTATTTGCAACAGCACCTACCCTGATCTTTACAAGCTTGGCCACGTGGGCTGCTCTCCAAAGTAATGAAAAAGAAATCGAAAAAGCTTTTTCCACCAACCGGTCTACAATTTTTCCCTTGTCTGGTGCTACAAGCTTCTTCTCTAAGATTGCAAGTGCCCTCACCATAACCTATGCCGTAGCTATTCTTTACTCCTATGTTATAGGGTCTCCCGCTGTTTTTGCACTCGAAGATTGGATCACACTGATTGCTCAATTAGGTGTGGGTGTTACCTCATTTGGGCTCAGTCAGAGATTAAACTGGGAGCTTGTCAAGCTCGCGCATCAGCCTCCGACTCAACCAGAAGTAAAACCTGAAGCCACTCAAGTGCTTTCTTTACTATCAGATGCCGTGCATGCTGATTCTCTATCCCCGACCCCTCTTCGAGACTCTTTGACGCTCCTCCCTTCAAACACCGCTAAAATTTCTGCTGACTCAGTAGTGCCCTAAGAATTTAAAAATTTCTGTTGCATTTTGCCAAGAGATCAACGACAATCTGTGGCATCCTTAGCTCCTGTAGCAGGAGGGTTTGATATTATGATGTGGTTTTATCGGAATTTGAATGAATTTCTTGCAAAGGGGGACATAGAGGGAGCTTTGGAATACCTAGAATATGTTATCAAGCGATTTGGTTCCAATTCACTGCAGGGGTGTTTTTACGATTCCAAAACTCTCCAAGAGCAGACTCTGCTTGGGCTATGTAGTCGCTGGGGATCTCTTCCTTTGTGCAAAAAGCTGTTGGAATACGGCGCTGATCCTTTATATCCACATCTATTACAGGAGGGTACTCCTTACGCTTCCTGCTCTACTTTGAAAGAAGTTGCTTCGTCTGTAGAGACTGATATGCAAAGATATCAGAACCATGAAAAGGAGCGGGGGAAAAATAAGGATACGCCGCTTTACTCAGAGTATCAGCTGGATCTAAACCGTATTGCGATACTGAGAGTTTTATTAGAGTATGCGCAAAGGGATCAGAGAATTGCTGCAAAATCTAAAAGTTCAAGCAAGTCTGCTGAAAAAGAGAAGGTGGGTCGTGCTACGGATTTTGATTATGCATATGGGGTATGGGAGGTGTTCCTTTCATATTGGCAGCGTTCTCTAGATCATCGCATCGAGTCTACTTTTCTTCCCCATAACCTGACCGCTATTCCTGAAAATGAAGAAGAAGAGGAAACGCGTTTGAGCGAGGATCCTCCTATGGGTTTGGGTGATAAAGAAGAGAGAAAGCAGGAGGTGCTGTCACTACTAATCGAGCAGCATGCCTCGCCTTCGCTCCCAACGCCTCCGAAAGCAGCTGTGGGATGGTGGGAGACCCTCTGGAACTGCGTTTCTCATTTTCCTTTTAGCCCTACAAACTCAGAGTCCAGCAGCGATTCGTACAGCCCTGGAGCGAAGCTCGACTGATGGATAGGACAGCTTGCCTGTCATGCCGTGATTTTTTCTTAAATCATATTTTTGTATTTGAAGCTGCTCAACTGGCCAAGCTTTGCATACCTTTAGATGCATTTACCCTGTCTGCTCATTGTTAGGAGCAAATAGAAATGCCCAGTAGCGCCCTCTCCCCAAACCCACATACCCATGCTAAACTCTCTCCTATCGACACACGCCAGGGAAAACCATGCGCCAAGTTATTCTTGATACGGAAACCACAGGCTTTGAGACCCGCGAAGGGCATCGCTTGATTGAGCTTGGTTGTTTGGAAATGCAAAACCGGCGTCTCACAGGCAAGCATCTGCATTTTTACTTTCAGCCTGACCGCGAGATTGACGCAGGCGCCCTGGCGGTACACGGCATTACGTCGGCTTTCTTAGAAGACAAACCGAGATTTGCAGATCATGCAAAAGAAATCATGGCCTTTCTCGTCGGTGCAGAATTGATTATTCACAATGCCGCATTTGATATTGGATTTTTAGAGTATGAGCTGAGCCTGCTCCCTCACAACCCTTGGGGCAAGGTGGCTGCGCACTGCAAGGTCTTAGATTCACTGAAGCTTGCTCGCGAGATGCATCCAGGGCAGCGTAATTCATTGGATGCCCTATGCAAACGCTATGATGTCGATCACCAGCATCGAGAGTTTCACGGCGCCCTTTTAGATGCTGAGCTACTGGCTCATGTCTATCTGGCGATGACTTCAGGCCAGGAATCTTTATTTGATAGCCTCTTCTTTGAGACCCCTCCCAGGCCCGCCCAAAACGCCTTGCACTCTACCTCTGGAGCAGATCCCCTTTCACACGCTCACACGCAACCTCCTGTGATTCCAGCAGATCCCCATGCACTGATGCAGCATGAGGCCTATCTAGCACTTTTATCCAAGCAGGCAAAACGCGATGTACACTGGTAATTCATTGACGCTCCAGGGGTTGACCCACTGCATCTCTGATCTGCATCTTTCAGAAAACACCCCTCAGATCTCACACCTCTTTCAAACCTATTGCGAGCAGCACACGCACGGGCTGAAAAATTTAATTATTTTGGGAGACTTTTTCGAGTTTTATCTTGGAGATGACATTATCTCGCCCTATCAACATCATATTGCCAGCATGCTGCAACAGCTGACGCATCAAGGGGTGCAGATTTATTTCATGCCAGGTAATCGAGATTTTTTAGTGCACCAAAAGTTTCTAGATTTATTTAATGGGGTTTTATTAAAAGATCCGAGCGTCCTTGTGTTCAATCTTTTAGATCAAAAATATATTTTGACCCATGGAGATCAGCTCTGCACGCGGGATCAAGGCTATCAGGTGTTACGATTTTTTTTAAGGGCGCCTTGGATAGAAGCCTTGATTCTAAAGCTCCCCAGCAGTATCAGAGCCTCTGCAGCGCGATATCTAAGGCAACAGTCTCGAGCCAAGCACTACACCCCTCTCTCACAAGGGGAAAGAAGAAAAGAAGATAAAAATCTCTATGCTGCCCACGATCCTTATGATGTCACAGAGCCTGCCTTGCAAAAACTGTATCGCACCACTGGGCTTTCCCATATGATTCATGG
>JAHFRR010000002.1:14016-29029 GCA_023266165.1 Thiotrichales bacterium | reverse complement strand
GCACTTCGTTATTGACAATACGCTGCGCGAGGCCTTCGACAATCGCTGTTTTACCCACACCCGGTTCACCGATTAAAACAGGATTGTTCTTCGTACGCCGCTGTAACACCTGAATCGCTCGGCGAATTTCATCGTCTCGACCGATCACAGGATCTAATTTTCCCAAACGCGCCCGCTCCGTGAGGTCCACCGTGTATTTGGAAAGCGCCTCGCGAGATTCTTCTGCGCCCGCCCCTTGAACCGACTCCCCTCCTCGAACCGCCGAGATTGCAGATTCCAAGCGAGTTTTATCTAGCCCTGCTTGCTTCAAATATTTTGCAATCACATCTTTGCTGTCAAATCCTGCTAGAACAAATAACTCTGACGAGACAAAATCATCATGTCGAGCTTCAGCCAATTTCTCACTGGCCATCAAAATCTTGATTAAACTGTTTGACGCCCCTAATGACTGAGGGTTATTCGGGATTTGTGGCAGCTGGTTGAGTTCATCATTGAGCCCTTGCGCCAATTGATCGACACGTACCCCTGCGCGCATCAAAAGCGGTTTGACACTCCCCTCCGGCTGATCCAGCAAAGCCAATAATACGTGCGCAGGCTCAATAGCCGTATGATCTTGCTCAATAGCCAAGAGCTGGCCTTGCTTTAAGGCCTCTTGCAAACGATGGGTGAGTTTTTCTAAGTTCATGTGAATACCTCCTGATGAACGCTACTTTTAAGCTTATGGATCCATGATGAGGGTAATTTTAAAAATTGCAAGGGGGGATCAAACATAAAAACATCGAGCCGCATCTCCCCACTATTTTTGAAAAACTCAAAAAACGTAGCCCTATTTGTTTAAAATTGTGCTAGAATACCTCAGTTTCTGATATGCTCAGCACATCCCATTGATCTTGCGAAGAGAATCCCCCCATGCTACATCCTGTTGTTCAACACGCCGTTCATCAAGCATTTATCAAAGCCTATCCCCATTCTGTATTTTCACTACAAGATATTGAGGTCACTCAGACCAAAGACAGTCAGCATGGGGATTACCAGTGCAACAGTGCCATGCGATTGACGAAACGCTTAGAAAGCTCACCTCGCGCCATTGCAGAAGCAATTATCGCACAGCTTGTAACTTCTGAGATCTTTGACAAGCTTGAGATTGCAGGCCCTGGGTTTATCAACATGACACTCAGCACGTCGTTGCTGATTCAGCACGCGAAATCCATGCTGCTCAAGCCTACTCTTGGGATCGCACGTATTTCAAAGGCCCATCCTCAAAAGCTGATTATTGATTTTTCCAGCCCCAACGTCGCCAAAGAAATGCACGTAGGGCATTTGAGATCCACGATCATTGGAGATTCCCTCGCACGTGTTTTTGAATATCTAGGATATGATGTCTTGCGCCTCAACCATATCGGTGACTGGGGTACCGCCTTTGGCATGTTGATTTGCCATATGCAATCCGTCAGCCCTCGTGTTCTGACAGGTGAGCAGCCCGCATCGCTTCAAGATTTGATGCACTGGTATCGCGACTCTAAAAAGCAATTTGATATAGACCCTGAATTTATGAAAGCCTCGCAACAAAAGGTCGTCGCTTTACAAGCCGGGGATCCCAGTGCTCTGAAGGCCTGGAAGATCATTTGTGAAATCTCTGAGAAAGCCTATCAAGAAATTTATGGCTTATTAGACGTAAAAATCCTCTCTCGCGGAGAATCTTTTTATAACCCCTATCTTAAACAAACGCTGGAAGACCTGAAAAATAAAAATCTGATCACAGAGTCTGAGGGTGCACAGTGTATCTTCCTGGAAGGCTTTACGGGCAAAGAAGGCGAACCCCTTCCCCTGATGATCCAAAAGAGCGACGGCGGTTATGGCTATGCCAGTACAGATATGGCATCTATTTGGCACCGCACACAGATTGAAAAGGCAGATCGCCTGATCTATGTGACAGATATGGGTCAAGGTCTTCATTTTGCCATGATTTTCGCCGCAGCAAAAAAAGCGGGATATCTTCCTGACAACCTCCCTGCAACCCACGTGCCCTTTGGGTTGGTATTAGGGCCTGATGGCAAGAAATTCAAAACCCGTTCAGGGGACACTGAAAAGTTGATTGATCTTTTATACACGGCCATTGATCACGCCAAACAAATCCTTATCACCCGCGATACCCCTGCCCCTGAGATCGATCAGATGGCCCATGTTCTGGGGATTAACGCCGTCAAATATGCCGATCTTGCCTCCAATCGCCTTCACGACTACGTGTTCAGCTATGAGCGTATGCTCAAATTTGAGGGCAATACCGCAGCGTTTATCATGTATAGTTTGGTGAGGATTTTGAGCATTCAGCGCAAAGTGGGTCTGGCACATCCGATTGACCCCAAAGCACTGACGCTCACCCATCACAGCGAGCGCCCATTGATCCTGCATGTGTTGCGCTTTTCAGAATGCCTAGAAAGCGTCATCCAAGATCTTTATCCTCATCGGCTGACGGATTATTTATATCAGCTGGCACATTATTTCAATGGGTTTTTCAGGGATTGTCGGATTGAGGGAGACCCTCATCAAGCCTCTAGACTCACGCTTGCAGCACTGACCGGCGAGGTGTTTAAAACGGGGATGCATCTACTAGGGCTGCAGTATTTGGAGCGGATGTAAGCGCATCAGACTCGCCCAGTATGCCCAAAGCCTCCAACCCCTCGTGCGGTTTTCTCAAATTCCGACACCATGTCAAAACGCATCTGCATCACAGGGACAATCACCATCTGTGCGATGCGCTCCCCCGGTTGAATCACAAAGCTGCTCGAGCCCCGATTCCAACAAGAGATCATCAGTTCACCTTGATAGTCTGAATCAATTAACCCCACCAGATTACCGAGCACAATCCCATGCTTATGCCCCAACCCAGAACGCGGTAAAATCATTGCCGCATAGCCTGGATCTTGCAAATAAATGGCAATCCCTGTGGGGATCAGCTGTGTTTGCCCGGGTTCAAGCGTCACGCTTTCAACCAAACATGCCCGCAAATCCAATCCCGCCGAGCCTTGTGTTGCGTACTCTGGCAAAGGAAACTGGGTTCCCACCAAAGGATTCACAATTTTAAGCTGCACGGGAAACACTGACTGAGCCATCTTGACCCCCCTCATGATTTAAAGCTTGAGGGCAGTATAGCGGATCAGGGTTTGGATGTTAAGGCAGTAGACTATAGTTTTCTGGAGTCTGTTGTTGGTTTGACTGGCTTGGCGAACCCCAAAACCTATACCACGCTGTCGCTGCCGCTTGAGATATCCTATGCCCATTCGCACACTGATTGGCTGCACAGTAATAAGTGCCACCAACAACCACTACCATAGCTAGAACAACAAGGCCCGTTGTTAAGCTATTCGTGTTACTACCATCATCATCCACAGCTCTCGCCTGATTGATGACTTCATTTGCTGCCTCGAAAACAAATCTTAACATACAAACTCCTTTTCCAACAATTTTTTTGTTTTTGCTACCAGCCCAAAAGAGGGGCACTCGTGTCCCACAATGGCTGATTGTTATTACGCACAGCAGTTGACACTCGCTGTTGCTGAACTTGCTGCCGAGCCTGCCCACAACGATGCATACAGTAACACACGGTAATAGCAACCACACCAAAGGCTGCAGTCACTGATATCAAAGCAATCCTGACATCCGGCCAAGCCTCAGGGTCAGCGTTACTTCCACTTCCGCTGCCACTCGCAGCTGCGCTGACCCATGAAGAGACGGTATTGAGAACATTACCTAGCATAGGTTACCTATTACCATCAATAGTGACATTAACAGCGGTATTTACAACGCCATCACTACTATTTCGGCGCACAGCATCTGCTGTTTGCCCAGTCAAAGGTACATTCAGCTCACTACCCCTGACAGCTTGCCGCCCCCAGCGATTCCACACATAACAACCTAATGTAATTATTGCAATAGCAGCTCCAATCCCTATCAAAGGCCACATAACATTAGGATCGTTATTGTTATCGTTGTTTGCGGGCACAAAATTCAAATTAGTACCAGACATAAAGAACTCCTTGTTTCATTACTCCAAAACCCATCAACCATTGACAGATTTAAGATTGAGATAATATCAAATTATTATTTAAAAATAAATGCGTCAGGATTGAAATTTTTGTAACAACACCTATAGTGCATCAAGAACACATCAAGCAGGCTTGCAAAAACCCTCAGATTGGCGTAAAAAGGCAATGCGAGATTCATAGACATTCCAAAAAGAGAGGACACCATGAGCGATGACAGCGAGTTGAAAGAAGAGAGTAAAGACGATGGTGCGAATGGTTCTCGAAGGTTAGGGATTTATTTTCTCCCTAATTTATTTACGACAGCCAGCATTTTTGGCGGGTTCTATGCCATTATTGCGGCGATGAACCATCACTTCAGTCATGCCGCGTTTGCCATTATTTTGGCGATGATCTGCGACAGCTTAGATGGTCGCGTGGCCCGTTTGATCAACGCCCAGAGCCTTTTTGGCGCGCATTATGATAGCCTATCAGATCTGGTCTCTTTTGGCGTGGCCCCCGCATTGGTGTTATATAACTGGTCTTTGATCCATTTGGCTCGTTATGGCTTTGAGAAAATCGGTTGGCTTTCAGCATTTTTATATGTCGCGTGCGTGGCGTTAAGATTGGCAAAGTTTAACTCGATGTCTCAAGACACCCCCGAAGCCAAGCGCTATTTCTTTGGCTTGCCCTGCCCTGCCCCAGCAGGCTTGGTGGCAACGTTGATCTGGTTTGCAGAGGATGTCCATGCATCAGGGATTTTGTTTGATGTGGGTGTGACACTGTTGACCATTGTGCTCGCGCTCTTGATGGTCAGTAACATCAAATACAGAAGCTTTAAAGATGTCAAAATGACAGATCGGGTTAGGTTTATCTCAACGATCGTGATTGTTCTGGTGATTATCTTGATTGCGCTTGAGCCTTTGGTGTTATTCCCCATTGCCTGCTTGTATGTCCTCTCAGGGCCTATAGGCGGGGTTTTGCGCTGGCGAAAATCTCATGCTAAAACCTCTGTATGCTGAGCCAAAGCCAGTATGCTGCCCTTGATGCGATGGGCATTCAGGCCTGGGGTTTGCGCCCTGCGCCCACGACAGTGGGGCTCTATCTGATTCAAGGAGATGCATCTCCCACCTCAGGTGTCATCGTACTGCTCTCTGAATCACCTGAAACGCTCACGCCAGAGGTGGTTGAGATGGGCCAAAAAATCCAACAGGCACTGGGTGCCCACGCATTGTGCGCCCAAACTCAAAGTGCTTTTGATCTATTCTCTCATTTATCCTTGAGCTTATCTCAAATCTCGGATATACTGGATCCCAGCGTTAAAATCCTATCGTTGGGCGCCCCAGATATGAGACTCTCGAAAACACTTCGAGCTCAAATCTGTGTGCAAACCCTTGCGTTATCGAAGGTCGCCCGGGATAGTCATCTTAAAAAACAGGTCTGGCAGGATGTCAAACACTACAAGCTTTAAACGACTGACTTTGGAAGATCTTCCCGTGATGATGGCCATTGAGCGTGAGGCTTTCACCATGGCGTGGTCGTCCTCTGTGATGCGAGACAGCCTGATGGCCGCGCATTGCCGTGCTTGGGGGCTGTACGCGCAGAATCGATTAGTCGGATTTGGGATTTTGTCTTTAGTCCTGGATGAAGCTGAAATTCTCTCGATGAGTATCGAACCGATCTATCATCGACGGGGATACGGTGAAGCCCTTCTGCAGTTTCTCATCTCACAAGCCTTGAAGGGTAAAGCGGATGCGATGCACCTGGAAGTGCAGCACACCAATCTTGCTGCGCTGAATCTCTATCATAAAAATGGCTTCAAGCCAGTGGGCACTCGAAAAGCGTATTATCCAACGCCCAATCCGTCTGTCCGTGAAGACGCGATTTTGTTGAGTCTCAGCTTATCCGCACAGGCTTCTAAAAATATTAAAAAAACTTCTGAAACAGGACGCTCACTAAAACCAACCCTGACATACTCAGAAACACGGGCTTGATCCAACGCGTACTGCGAGACATCACAATGTGCGCCCCTATCCTAGCCCCTAAAAGCTGGCCAAGCGCCATCATCAACCCAATCGACCACATCACATGGCCGCTCACCATAAAACAGCACAGCGCTGCGATATTACTGCCTGCATTGCAAATTTTGGCATGCCATGTGGCTTTCTTGATGTTATAGCCCAAAAGGGCAATAATCGTGACGGGCCAAAACGAGCCTGTCCCAGGCCCAAAAAATCCATCGTAGAACCCTAATACCAAGCCTGCAAGCATAAAAAAAATCGGAGGAGAGATCCGAGGGGGATGGTCATGCAACCCACGTTGAGGCGATATGATCATATAAACCATCACCGCAATCAAGAAAAGCGGTAAGAGCTTCTCAAGAAAATCTGCGTTCAGCGCCAGCAGCGACAAGGCCCCTAAGGCACCTCCTAAGCCTGCAGAAAGCAACCCAACACCATATTCTCGAAACGCCAGCTTGCCTTTTTTAATAAATTGCACCGCTGCCGTCGTACTGCCAAAACACGACTGCAGCTTGTTCGTCCCCAACACCAGTGCAGGTGGAACCCCCGTCAACATCAAAACTGGCACCGTGAGCAACCCCCCTCCTCCTGCAATCGTATCAACGGTTCCTGCTATTAAGCCTGTCAGGAACAAAAGCCCAAAAAGCAAGGGCAGATGGGTTTGTAAAAAGAGGGCAAGCATGGGTATAATCTCACAATGATAATATGGCATAGCCTAGAGGATAAGCGCTGTGATAGCAACCGCATTATACTCAACGATCAAGACCCTCGCACCCCAGCTCTCAACACCTCTGATCAAACAGTTGATCGAGGCCTATGAGCTCTGCCAGCAGCATTCCATTTCCATAGAGATGCTCCAGTCTTTCGAGGATCCTGATACGCAGATATTGCTGCAAGTGCTGGAGGCAATGCCACAGCCCTCTCACCCACCCTTACCAAAAGGGAAGGAAGGGCTTTCACATGCGATGACCTTTCAAATTCCCTGCCAAACCCCTCTCGATGAAGCGCATGCGCTGATCCATTTTATAACGCAACATCTGCAAAAAAAAGATTCTCAAGAATCGGGAAGCATCGCCATTCTCATTCCAAATCTTGAAAAGAAACATGAGCACTTTCGATGGTTTTTTAAAAAAAATATGACATCTGATCTTTTTGAAAAAATTTTCATTCACTCTTTTACTTCAGAGGAAAAATTTTCAGAGGACTCGCCCTATTATTTATTTTTAAATCAAACTTTAGCGCTTTTAAAACCTGAAGGTTTGATTCAAAATTTTTCCCACTGGGTACTATCCCCCTATCTCAAAGGTTCTGATCTTGAGCGCGGTGCACGCGCGCGATTAGACAGGCTCTGGCGTACAGAGAGCCCTTTGCACTGGAGTTTTCAAAATTTTATAGATCATGACTTTGTGCAGACACACACACCGATTCTAAAAAATATTTTTATTTTTTTAAATAACTTTTTATTCAATCCAGAAGACCTTGAGAAAAATATTTTTGAGATTCTAGATAAAAATATAAATTTAGATCATGATTTTTTAAAAAATCAAAAATATAATAAAAAAAATATTATTTATTGCGTAGATCCTAAAAATTTATTTTTTAAAAATCATTTTTTTGAAAAAATCTGGCTAATGGGATTTGATGAGCATTTTATCTCTCCTCTCATGATTCAAAATCCTTTTATTCCAAAATCAATTTCAGAGATCTATTCTCAAAATTTAAAAATCTGGTTCTCAGATCTTCAAAAACAAACACCCCTGTTATTGGCCAGTTATTCAAAAACGCAAGAAGGCCTATCTGTCCGTCCTCATGCATTTCTCAAAAATTTCAAAATTTTTGAAGGTTTTGAGAATTTAAATAAAAATAATTTTGAACTTAAACCTAATTTTTTGACCCCTGATATCCAAGGCCTTCCCCTGGACAGCCCTACGCATCTGCCAGGGGGGGCAGGTGTGCTGAAAGCCATGGCAGCATGCCCCTTTCAGGCATACGCTCGCTATCGCTTACACCTGAAGCCACTCTCTTGTTTGATGAAGCACCCTGATGCAAAACTCAAAGGCATCATGCTCCATGAAATCTTAGAAAAAGTGTTTTCCAACGCCTGGCCTTTAGAGATTGGCTATCAAGATAGATGGCTTGATCAGATTCAAAAGCAGATTGAAGTAGTACTGACAAAATTTCAAAAAAAATATCCCTATCAGCTGACTTCTATTTGGAGAAAACTAGAATCTCAGCGCTTAGAGATATTACTGAAAAATTGGCTTCTGATTGAAATAGCACGCCCTGAAAGAAGTCTCACACGCTCGCATGAAATACCGATGGAGATTGACCTTGAGGGCCTAGAGTTATCAATTCGCATCGATCGGATAGATACCCTAGAGACAGGCGAGCGGTTACTCATTGACTATAAAAGCGGGCAAGCCAGCCTCGCAGATTGGGAGGGAGAGCGCCTCAACGAGCCTCAACTGCCTCTCTACGCCGTATTGACAGAAGCGCATTACGCGGCATTCGCGCAAGTCAACGTAGGAAGATACATGAAATATCTCGGACGAGCTGTTTCTCAAGAAGATCGCTTTCAATGGCGCAACACCCTGAAAAACCTGGCACACCAAGCGAAATCTGGGCTTGCTTCTATCGATCCTAAAACCTCAAGCACCTGTCAACGCTGTGATTTTATGGGGGTGTGTCGTGTGCAATCAGAATAACTCGCTATGAGACCCAGTTCTGACCAAAACTAATAGCCTCTCAGGTTTCTGGTAAATCAAAAGCCAATTGGGCTTTATGTGACATTCACGAAACCCATTCCAGTCCCCCGAAAGCTTGTGATCACAATACTTCTCTGGCAGTGAAACATCTTGAGCTAAAAGACTGACCACTCTTTGGAGATCTTCAAGCTGATACCTTCCAGATTGGCTTATTTTCCTCAAGTCTCTCTTAAAATGACCTGACTGTACAGCTTTACGCGCGTGCATCATTCCACTCTTTAGCAAGCTGCTCTAGGGAAGTCGGTTCTAGTTCGTCTAGGTGTTCTTTAACCTCCTTCATAGCAGCTAGAGTTTCAGTGTTTGGAATGTTGACACGAAAAGGCAATCCATGCTCTGCAATGCTTTGATAAACAAACAAGCGCAAAGCTTCACTCATACTCAGCCCCATACCCTCAAACAGCTTATGAGCTTGTTCTTTGATGTCTGTATCAATGCGAGTCCTGATAACAGCGTGACTCATACCCCCTCCCTCAAGAATATCTACAGCTTTGACGTACGCCTCCAGCATAGCACAAGATTTGATGCAATATAAGGGGGCATATTATAACTTAAACGCCTCACCCAAATACACCCGACGCACATCCTCATGCGCGAGGATCTCCTCAGGGGTGCCTTCCGCCAAGATTTCCCCCGCATTGCAGATATAGGCGTGCTCGCAAATATCCAGCGTTTCCCGAACGTTATGATCCGTGATGAGAATTCCAATGCCGCGATCTTTAAGTTGACGAATAATGCGTTTGATATCAATCACAGAGATTGGATCCACCCCCGCAAACGGCTCATCCAATAAAATAAAACGAGGATTGGCTGCCAAAGCTCTGGCAATCTCAGTACGCCTGCGCTCGCCCCCAGAGAGGCTCACCCCCATATTTTTACGAATATGCTGGATGTGAAACTCTGAGAGCAGCTGCTCCAAGACAGCCTCTCGCTCAGCTTTACTCAAGTGTTTACGCGTTTCTAAGATGGCTTGGATATTGTCTTCCACACTGAGCTTTCTGAAAATTGACGCCTCTTGCGGCAGATAGCCAATCCCCTGTAGCGCTCGCTGGTGCATGGGTAAATGGGTAATGTCTTTTTGGTCTAAAAAGACCTGGCCCTTGTTGGCCTCGATAGACCCCACAATCATATAAAACGCGGTGGTCTTCCCCGCACCATTGGGGCCGAGCAATCCCACAATTTTACCTGCTTCCACGGTGAGAGAAACATTTTTGACAACCCACTTTGAGCGATATCGCTTGGCAAGTCCTGTGGCAGATAGGACAGAGGTAGGCTCCATCATGATGCACTCTCCTGGGTTGGGGCTGGTTTTTTCTCTAATTGATCGACAGGCTCAATCACCATAGAAGGCCTCACCCCTAAAATACTGGGGGCATGAATCACTGAGGTCTCGGTATTATAAGTGATTTGAGGGCCTTTGAATATATTGCTTCCTTGGGAAATCATAGCATCCCCCGTGATCGTCAACTGATGCTGCTGGGGCAAAAAGACAATTTTCTCTCCGGCTGCATAGACCTCTTTCTGACTCAGATCCGGTAAAAACTGGTAATGCGCCAGATGCCCCAATACAATCACTTGATCCAGCTGCTTCGTTTGGTTATTGCGATAGAGCGTGATTTCACTCCCCGTCAAGCGTCGACTGCCTTCTATGGCAATCACATTCCCTTGATAAGATCCAATCCCTGTTTTGTAATTAAGTGTCGCTTCATCGCTTTGAACCTGAAGGGGTTGCTGGTTATCTGAAGGTAAAGCCCATCCCGCATGGATGCAACTCCATACTATTGCAAGACTGAATACTCGTTTTTTCATGAGGCACTCTTGATGTCTGACAGCACTAGAGGGTCATACGTGCTTCTGACCTGATGATCCAAATGCACCGTATGGGTTTTCAAATTCGCCTGCATGCCAATCGCTTGGGTCTGATTGAGCGAACCAGGCTCTGTCAACAATACGTGGGCAGTGGTCTGCACTTGATGGGTTTTGAGGTTGATCGACAACGCCGTGGTTGCAAACACCAAAGGGGGCGTCGAGCCAAATCCTGCGCGATCTAACGTGACCTGCTGCTTCAAGTCCAGGATCTGCAAGGGACGATTATAACTGCCCTTGGCACCGAAGGCTTTCCAGGGAGGAGTACCGGGGTCTTGATAAGCCGTCAAAAACCCTGATTCAAAATCCATATGCTGATTATTGTATTCCACCCCTTGATCAATCTTGACAACGTACTGTAGCGCCCCTTGGGGGGTCATCTGTACCCATTGCCCGTGACTGACTTGCGAGACGGGTAAAATGGCATCTTTAGGGAGCTTTGAGCGGATAGGCTCACTGCTTTTTAAAGCAAACCAACTGGTAAATCCCACCAAGGCAAACAAAAAGAGTAGGCCTAAGAGAGAGCGAAAGCTTAGCACTTGGTCATCTCCCTGTTAAAAATTAAAAATAAAAAATAAAAAACTATAAACCATCCTGCTCTGTAAATCTCTGAATCCAAGAGTCATACTGGTCTTTTGCGTGGGCCAAGGCATCACAGACCTCTCGTACAGCGCCGTGCCCGCCCGATGCCTCTGTCACCCATGTGGCAGCCTTACGCACGCTCTCATGGGCGTTCGCAGGCGCGACAGAGAGCCCCGAGAGGGCCATTACGCCAAGATCGGGTAAATCGTCCCCCATATACAGCACTTCAGATAAGTCAAACCCCAAGCGCCCTGCCTCTTCACGCAATTTTTGAGCTTTATGCTTCACCCCTTGATGCACATGCGTAATTTTCAAATCTTCCATGCGCCGCGCGACAATGTCACTGGCACGCCCTGTGATAATCATCACCGTGATTCCTAACGAAGGCATCAACACCAATCCCAAGCCATCCTGAATATTGAATCGTTTGTACAGCTCACCATGGCCCGAAAAATGCATGCCCCCATCACTCAAAACCCCATCAACATCCAGGGCGAGAAGACGAATTTTTTTGAGCGCTCTGAACAGATCTTCTGAAAATTTTTGCATGACTTTCTCTTAGAGAACGGCTGAGATAGGGTGTAATAGAGAAGCCCCGAGCAATAATGACCGCTCTGCAGACCACCCTGTGTCAGGATCTGGCAGATTCGCATTGTCTTTAAAAGGCATTTCAAGGGTGTAAGCCAAACATCCAAAGTGTTCGCCGATGTAATCTGTCGCTAAGGTCAGATTGGCCTCTCCTGGCGCATCGACAGAATATCCAAACTCGGTTTGAAAGTCAGGGTTGACAGCACGTAGCGTCTCTTTAAAAATTTGTGCACGCTGTTTTTGCTTCTCAGAGTATTTAGGCACCCCCTCACATCCCGCCAAAAAGACATAAGGCAACTGCTCATCACCATGCAAATCCAAAAAGCAGTCGACGCCTGTCTCATAGATTTTTTGACGAACCCAATACACCTCTGGGCTGGACTCTAGACTGGGAGCCATCCACTCACGATTTAAATTCGCCCCACAGGCGTTGGTGCGAAGATTTCCCAAAAACGCACCGTCAGGATTCATGTTGGGAATAATATAAAAAATCGCTTGCTCTCGCAAAACTTTGGCCAGCGCATCATCAGGATCCAACAAGCGTGTGACCAATCCTTCTGCGCACCACTCTGCCATGGTCTCCCCGGGATGTTGTCGCGCAATCACCCAAACGATTTTTTTGTGCTGGGTCGTATGGGGATGCGCCTCGGTAATCTTCAAGCAATCCATCGTTCTACCTTGCGCTGAGGCCCCTAAATTTAACAGCGTCGAGAACTCAGAGCACTGCGCCTGTGCCAAAAGATCGAGATGTCGCTCATGGGAATACGGCGTGAAATAGGCGTAATAGACGGCATTCATCGTGGGGGTGTGCCGAGCAATCAGCATACCGTCCATAAATTCCGTTGGAATACGAAACCATGTCTCACGATCATAAGAGGCTAAAACATGATAGCCTTCCCACTTAGGATAGGACGACTGCCCTGCGTTTTCAAGGGATAGAACCGTTTCTTGCTGTGCAATCCCATCGACTCTGCAATAAAACCATTGGCAAAAGTCTGATGCAGAATCTTTAGCAATTTTCAGGCGAATACGAGCGGCATGCTGAGCCTCTATCACCTCGATGCGTCCCCCATCAAACTGTGTGCTGACATGAATAGCCATCTTCTTATTTCCTATTTATTATATTATTTTATATTATATATTATTTTATATTTTTTAAAAACTAATTCATATAGAGACCGCCGTTGACATGCAGGGTTTGGCCTGTCACATAACGCGCGCCTTCAGAAACCAAATACGAGACCGCATGGGCAATATCCTCAGGCGTTCCAATGCTTTGAACCGGAATGTTTTTCAAAAGCTGTGCTTTATGCTCTTCCGCGATTGCCTCTGTCATATCCGTTCCAATAAACCCAGGGGCGACAACGTTCACAGTGATACCTCGCGTCGCCACTTCTGCCGCGAGCGATTTTGAAAAGCCTTCAATCCCTGCCTTTGCCGCGCAGTAGTTCGCTTGGCCTGGATTGCCGATGGAGCCTACAATCGAGCCCAAATTCACAATACGACCCCAACGCTTTTTCATCATGCTGCGAATGATCCCACGCGTCAATTGAAATACACCTGTCAAATTGGTGTGAATGACCGCATGCCATTCCTCATCACTCATTCGCATCAAAAGATTATCTCGCGTGATCCCTGCATTGTTAATTAAAATATCTGGCATCCATTCTCGGGTTTTCAAAGTCTCTAGGCATGCCTGGATGCTTGCAGGATCTGAGAGATTCAACTGCAGGCCCTCGCCTTTCAAGCCAGACTCAGCAAGGCTTTCAGCAATTTTTAAAACACCAGAAGCTTGTGTTGCCGTGCCCATAACCTCATAGCCTTCTTGCGCGAGCTGCTTTAAAATCCCCGCGCCAATCCCTCGACTGGCCCCTGTAATGAAAACCTTTTTAGGACTGATGACAGACTCCGACATGCTAATTCTCCACTTCTTGCATTAATAATTTCTCGACCGGCGTGATCTGGGCCGAGCGATCAATACGTTTCATCAAGCCTGATAAGACCTGGCCTGGCCCGCACTCAATAAAATCCTCAACGCCATCTGTAATAAAGCGACTCATCATTTTCACCCAAGGTACAGGCTCACAGAGCTGGCGCGTTAAGTTTGAAACCAAAGTGTTGAGATTTTTAGGGACTTCTAGAGCCGCGTTCTGAAGAATCGCATAGTGAGGCATTTTAAAAGGCACCTGTGAGAGCGCCTCACCAAAACGATCTTGCGCAGGCTTCATCAAGGCACAATGCGAAGGCACACTCATCGACAGGGGCAATACTTTACGCGCGCCTGCACGGGTTGCCGCTTCGATAAAGGCAGGCACCAACGCCTGATGCCCTGCAACCACAACCTGGCCTGGCGCATTAAAATTGGCAGGTGTCAAGCTCTGGGTGGGTGTTGAGATACCGTGGCAGACCCCTGCGATTTGCTCATCCTCAAGACCCAAAACAGCCAGCATTGCGCCTATGCCCTCTGGCACTGCCGCTTGCATCAACTCACCCCGACGCGCGACCAACTTCACCCCCTGTGCCAGCGTCATCGCATCAGCACACACCAACGCGCTGTATTCTCCAAGGCTATGCCCCGCCATACCCACAATCTCCAGGTCTGTCATCGGAGCCCAAATGCGAAAGAGCGCCACACTGGCCGCCAGAATCGCAGGTTGAGTGTACTGGGTTTGATTAAGTTTTTGCGGATCTTGTATCACAGCCCGCAAGTCATATCCCAACGCGCTTGAGGCTTCATTCCAAACCTCTTGAATCAAGGGATACTCGGCCTCTAGCTCAGAGAGCATTCCAATTTTTTGCGATCCCTGCCCTGGAAATAACACTACACACTGTTTTGTCATTTTTTATTTCTTCCCTTTTTCTATTATTTTTCTATTATTTTTTTTATTTTATTAATTTTAGAATCTTATAAATATCTCACCAAACTGGCGCCCCAGACAAATCCTGCGCCGAAGGCCTCCAATAACAATAACTGACCTCGTTGAATTCGTCCAGTGCTCACAGCCTCAGAGAGGGCCAGGGGAATAGAAGCCGCTGAAGTATTGCCATGTTCATCCAACGTCACAATCACTTGCGACATCTTTAAGCCCAGCTTCTGCGCCGTGGCTTCAATGATGCGAATATTGGCTTGATGGGGCACCAGCCAATCCAGGTCTGACTTTTGATATCCTGA
>JAHFRR010000002.1:0-14006 GCA_023266165.1 Thiotrichales bacterium | reverse complement strand
TGAGATTTTTAAAATTGTTTCGACGACATCACCCAGTAAATTCACGGCTTGACGAAAGACTTTATTACCCTGCATTTTTAGATATCGCTCGGAGGTGCTGTTATTGATATAAAGAAGATCCCGCTCAGTACCGTTGGAGTACACGCAGGAGTGAATCAAGCCTGGGGTTTCAGACGCTGATAACACCACAGCGCCCGCCCCATCGCCGAACAAAACACAGGTCGAGCGATCTGACCAATCCAGTACTTTGGACATGCATTCCGCCCCAATGATCAAGGCATGTTGGATTTGCTGAGTTTTGAAAAACGTATGGGCCACATGGAGGGCATAGATAAATCCAGAGCACGCCGCTGAAATATCAAATGCCATGGTGAGGGGAATGCCTAACCGGGCTTGCACAGAAGAAGCTGTGCTTGGCATCAAGTCATCAGGGGTTGAGGTGGCCACAATGATCAACTCAATTTGAGAGGCCATCAGACCTGCCTGATCCAACGCCGCTCGGGCGGCTTGTGTGGCCATCATCACCGTCGTTTCATCAGCGTTTGCAATATGGCGAGAAGAGATTCCAACACGCTTTTGGATCCACTCATCCGTGGTCTCCACGCGCAAGGCGAGCTCTTGATTAGTGAGGATGGCGGTCGGCAGATAATGCCCGACACCTGTGATACTAGCGCTGCACTGCTTCATGCCCTAAGATGGCCTCAATCCGATGGTGAATGGCCTCTGGCACGTTGTTTTGGGCTTCATGGATGGCTTTTAAAATTGCAGTCTCAAACGCCCGAGCATCGGCACCGCCATGGCTTTTCAGCACAGTACCTCGCAAACCCAATAGGCTGGCACCGTTATATTGGGACAGGTCTAAACGTTTTTTCACACGGCTGAGAATGGGAGACGCGAACAGGGCAAACGGACGCAACCAAAAATTATTTTTAATTTCAGCGCGAATCACCTGGCTGAACATCTTCATCACACCCTCTGAGGCTTTCAGGGCTACGTTTCCCACAAACCCATCACAGACAACCACATCGGCTTGTTGGAAATACACCTGATTGCCTTCCACAAAGCCAATATAATTGATACCTGGATCTTGCTGAAGACGTTTGGCTGTTTCTTTGATAGAATCCAGACCTTTGATTTCTTCCTCACCAATATTCAGAAGCCCGACACGCGGATTCTCAATTCCGCTGATCTTGGCCAGCTCCGCACCCATGATTGCGAACTGATAGAGATGCTCTGCGGTACAATCGACATTGGCTCCCAGATCCAGCATAAACACTTTACCCACCGTCTGGGTTTTTAAGTCATAGGACGGCACTTGAAAGATAATGGCAGGACGATCAATGCCCGGCAGCATCTTCAATACAAATCGTGAAGTCGCCATCAAGGCACCGGTATTACCCGCGCTCACACAGGCGTTGGCACGCCCTTCCTTGACAAGATTGATAGCCACTCGCATGGAAGAATCTTTCTTCGTGCGCAGGGCAACAGAAGGCAGCTCATCCATCTCTACGGTTTCAGAGGCATGTTGGATCAGGATGTTGGGCACATCGGCCATCTTCAACGTTTTGCAGGCACGCTTGAGCTTGTCTTCACGACCGACAAGGATGAAATCCACCGCTTTGTGTCGCGCCGCAGCACGCCTCACAGCAGGCAAGGAAGAACGCATCCCATGGTCACCGCCCATGGCATCGATTGAAATCGCTAACCGTCGATCCCGCTTATCCAGCTTATCCATGATTCACTTATTCCAGAGGAGATTACTCGTTGCCTTTTTGAATCACTTGACGACCGCGATAAAAACCATTCGGCGTCATGTGATGACGGCGATGGGTCTCACCTGTGGTGACATCTTCCGACAGACTGGGGCCGGTTAAGGCATCATGCGCACGTCGCATATCGCGACGAGATCGTGTTTTTCGGTTCTGCTGAACAGCCATGGTAAATTACTCCTTACAGTATCTTAGATTTAACCGCGCCATGGTAAACGGGTTAGAGGGGAATGTCAATCGGTTGTGACTGTTAATTGTTGTTAATTTTACACCCACTCTCATCATATCTCACTATGCGCTCTCACCGTGCTCTTGTAAACATTCTATTCTCCCCCTATAATGAAAAAATCATGAAGATACAGTTTCACAAGACAGACCTCACACTTCTGCTTTTACTCACCATCCCTTTGATTCTCAGTAGCCTCACAGAAGCCTCACTGGGTTTCACCTCAACGATTTTTTTAGCTCACCTGGGCCCTAAGGTGTTGGGGGCAGGATCACTCGTGATCTGGTTTTTTGCAACCTTGATGGTCATCATCTGGGGTTTGATGACAGCAGTGAGCGTGCTCATCTCACGACATCATGGCGCGGGAGACACCCTCAAAGCCTCGCGGGCGCTGCATACAGCACTCTGGCTCACTTTGTTTTTATGCCTTCCACTCACGCTGATTGTTTGGAACATGGCAGAGATCCTGACCTGGTTGGGACAATCTCCTCACGTGGTAAATCTTGCAAAACCCTATCTGCATGCCCTGGCCTTTGGGGTGCTGCCAGATCTCTCGGGTCTGGTTTGTTTACAATTTTTGATTGGATTGGGTAAAACCCGTGTGAGCCTTGCCTTTACGCTGTGTTGGGTCCCGCTGAATATTTTCTTTAATGCTATACTGACCTTTGGTCTATTGGGTTTGCCAGCCTTGGGGATTGGGGGTTTAGGGCTGGGTGCAACGCTGAGTTACTGGATTACAACTTTAGGGTTGCTGATCTATCTACTCAGGCATCGGGAGTTCAGGCATTATTTTAAAAATGGGCATGTCATACCTGCCTGGCAAGACTTTCGTCAGATTCTCGCCGTCGGGCTCCCTCTGGGCTTGATGTTTTTTGTTGAGGTGGGCTTTTTCTTTATTCTCACCCTGATGATGGGCTTTTATGGCGCGGACGCCCTGGCAGCTAATCAAGTGGCCGTGCAGTCTATCAGCCTTTTTGCCGCCTTGATGTTTCCCATCGCTCAGGGGATCACCGTACGCATGGGGCATCAATTAGGGGCGCAGGATTCTCCCAGCGCACATCGATCTGCGATGGCAGGGATCACACTTGCGATCTCAGTCAGCTTGATCTTTGCCTTGATCGGCTGGTTTGTTCCAGAACTGTTCGTACGTCTTGATTTTGGAAGCCACGCGGTGCTCCCCCCTGAGATTTTAATGCATATCACGCACTTTTTGATATGGGCTGGAGTCTTCCAACTTTTTGAGTCCCAGCGCATCGCCCTCTTTGGTGCGCTTCGAGCACTGAAAGACACACGCTTTACACTTTTCACCTCTATCCTTTCTTTTTGGGGCATTGGCCTGGGTTCCGGCCTGCTCTTAAGGCATCTCTTAGGTGCTCAGGGGTATTGGGCAGGATTTGCCTTAGGGGGAATGACAGGCGCGCTCTTACTCTGGTTTCGATACGCACATCAGTATCACAAGTACCAGAAAAGAATACACGCGCCCTCTAGTATTTCAGGCAGCCATTAGGTTAAAATTGGTTTTTGAGCACAGGTATAGATAGGATTAAATAATAATGGCAATGCGCACCCACTATTGCACCGAAATTCCAGACACTGAGATCGGCCACCTTGTCACGATTGCGGGCTGGGTTCATCATCGCAGAAACCTAGGAGGTCTGATCTTCTTGGCTATTCGAGATCGCTCTGGCATCGTTCAAGCTGTGGTTGCCCCTGAGTCCAAAGATCTCTTTGCCATCGCAGAAACGGTACGACCTGAAGATGTGATCCTGCTGACAGGCCTTGTGCGAGCGCGCCCAGAAGGCCAGCTTAATCATACCATGAAAAGTGGCCATCTTGAGATTCTGATCTCAACCCTTGAGATCCTCAATCGTGCCGAAACGCCTCCCTTTCCTTTAGAAGACCTGAATGTCTCAGAAGAAACGCGGTTGAGGTTTCGCTATATAGACCTCAGGCGCCCTGAAATTCAAGCGCGCTTGATGATGAGAAGCCAACTCACACGGGTTTTGCGCAGATTCATGGAAGCGCATGGCTTTATGGATATTGAGACACCCGTGTTGACCAAAGCCACGCCTGAAGGCGCGCGCGATTATCTCGTCCCCAGCCGAACCTATCCAGGTTCTTTTTTTGCATTACCGCAATCTCCTCAGCTCTTCAAGCAACTCTTGATGATGTCGGGCTTTGATCGTTATTATCAAATTGTCAAATGCTTTCGAGATGAAGATCTCCGCGCGGATCGCCAACCTGAGTTCACTCAGCTGGATATCGAAGCGTCATTTGTGACAGAAGAAGACATCATGGGCCTGATGGAGTTGCTGATCCAGACGGTCTTTAAAGAAATTTTGCACCTAGACCTCTCGCTTCCCTTTCAACGTATGACCTATCTAGAAGCCATGAAGCGCTTTGGATCAGACAAACCTGACCTGAGAATCCCCCTGGAGCTTATGGATGTCACCTCCTATTTTAAAAATATTGATTTTCCTGTTTTAAGAGATCCCGCTCAGGACAATCATTCCAGGATTGCGGCCCTCAAAGTTCCTGCCCCTCACGCGGCAAGCCTGACGCGAAAGCAATTGGATGGCTATGTCGAATTCGTCAAAACCTATGGCGCCAAAGGCTTAGCTTCTATTAAAGTACTGGATATCCAGCAAGGCCGAGAGGGTTTGCAGTCTTCGCTGCTAAAATTTATCCCGGATGAGATCTTGCATCCTCTTTTAAAACATCTCAACGCCCAAACGGGAGATCTGATCTTCTTGGGTGCCGATAAAACCTCGATCGTCAATGCCTCCCTCGGCGCCTTGAGAATCAAGCTTGGCGCGGATTTAAATCTCTATACACACCCCTTTGCAATACTGTGGGTCACAGATTTTTTGATGTTCGAAGAAGCCGACGGCCGTTGGCATGCCATGCACCACCCCTTTACTGCGCCTTGTGTTAAAACCCCTGAGGCGCTCAAAACAGCGGATCTGGCGACGTTAACTTCCCGCGCTTATGATCTGGTCATCAACGGCTATGAAGTGGGAGGGGGTTCCATTCGAATTCATAACACAGAGATGCAAGAAGCGGTCTTTGCCCTTTTGGGAATAGGGCGGGACGAAGCCCGCGAGAAATTTGGATTTTTGCTGGATGCCTTGAAATATGGCGCACCTCCCCATGGAGGTATCGCATTTGGCGTGGATCGCTTGACCATGCTGCTCTCAGGCACTTCAAATATTCGTGATGTGATTGCCTTCCCCAAAACTCAATCCGCCAGCTGCCTGATGACACAAGCGCCTTCGAGTGTTGACAAGGCTCAGCTGCAAGAGCTAGGGATTCAAATCCAGAAGAAATAAAAAATTAAAATTAAAAAAATAGTACACTATGCTTATTGAAGTCTTATATGGCATCGGAACATTAGCAGGCATCCATGCCTTGCTCACCAAGCGCAACTCGCATTCGGCCCTCATATGGCTGACGATCTGCGTGATGTTCCCTGTGATAGGCGCCCTGGCCTATTTGATTTTTGGTGTCAATCGCATTAAAGCCATGAAGCGTCAATGGATGCTCTTTGGCATTCACCAGCAAGGCGAGCACACCCTCTTAAAGCCCCTCCCCAATCCACTGGATCGCCTAGATCATCAAAACCCCGATCAAATGCGTCTCCATCACGCACTGAATATCACAGCGGGACATATCAGCACCTACCCCCTGTTTCAAGGCTGCCAAATCTTGCCTTTGTTTGATGGCACAGAAGCCTATCCTGCAATGCTTCGCGCCATTGAACACGCAGAGAAAAGCATTTATCTGTGTACTTATATTTTTGGATCCCGAGGGATCGGCTTAAGCTTTATTGAGGCGCTAGAGCGCGCTCACCATCGAGGCGTGGATGTGAAAGTTTTAATTGATGGCGTGGGCGCTTTATACGCCTGGCCGACTGCGTATCGGCAATTGAAAAATCGCGGCGTCCCAGCGCGTTTGTTTCTCCCCCCCTTTCGCAAATGGTATTACACCCTCCATGTGAATTTAAGAGACCATCAAAAAATTCTCGTCGTCGATGGCAAGATTGGCTTTACAGGGGGCTTGAATATCCATGAGTCCAATATGGCGCGAGCCCCGCATACAACACCCAAAATTTCAGACTTGCATTTTCAAGTGGAAGGCCCTGTGGTCAGCGCCCTTCAAGACACCGTCTTGCGCGGTTGGTATTTTTCAGCAAAGGGTGAGACACCCCCTCATATTCTCTATTTCGATGATGCGCTCAAAGGCTCTATGCTCGCACGTGGTATTGCCACCGGCCCACACCGCACCTATCCGCAGCTGCACTACATGCTGATCACCGCTATTCAATGTGCCAGCCAGAAAATCCGTATTTTGACGCCCTATCTTGTTTTGAGCACAAGCCTTGGAAGTGCGTTGAATACGGCCGCGCTGCGAGGTGTCGAGATTGAGATTATCCTGCCTGAACACAACAATCTCTCTTTTGTGAAAGGTGCCTGTGAAACCCAAATGCCTTCTTTGTTAAAAGCGGGGATTAAAATCTTTTATCAACAAGGCGCTTTTGCCCATACGAAGCTGGTGCTCATCGATGATTGCTGTGCGTTCATTGGCTCAGCGAACTTGGATATCCGGAGTTTGTATTTAAATTTTGAGTTCAATCTTCAAGTGATGGATATCGATTTTACTCAAAACCTCAGTCTCTATTTTGAAAAATTAAAAGTCAAAGCGCGAAAAATCACGCTAGAGTTCTTGCATTCTCAGCATTTTTTAATTAAATTGCGCAACAACGTGTATAAACTCTTTTCGCCGTATCTATAACTCTTTACTATAACTCTAGGAGATTCTCATGTCACAACTCGCCCATAAAATCAAAATTGGTGTTCCCAAAGAAATCAAAAACCATGAGTACCGTGTCGGGCTCACCCCTGGAAGCGTCAGAGAGCTGGTGCATCAAGGTCATCAGGTTTATGTCCAATCTGGCGCAGGTGTGTCCATTGATTTTACGGATGCGCTGTATCAAGCAGCCGGTGCAACCATTCTTCCAGATGCTAAGAGTGTCTATCACATCGCAGATATGATCGTGAAGGTCAAAGAGCCTCAGCCCAATGAATGCCTGATGTTGCGAGCCGATCAAACCCTTTTCACCTACTTGCATTTAGCGCCTGATCTTGAGCAAACGAAGGCCTTGATGGCATCCAAAGTGACTGCCATTGCCTACGAGACGGTGACAGATGCTGCCGGAAGGCTCCCCTTGCTGGCTCCCATGAGCGAAGTGGCAGGTCGCTTGGCCATTCAAGCAGGCGCGCATTGCCTGGAAAAAGCCTGCGGTGGGCGTGGTGTTCTACTGGGCGGTGTCCCAGGCGTTGCGCCTGCCAATGTGGTGGTGCTTGGCGGTGGAGTGGTCGGCTATAACGCGATTCGTATGGCAGTAGGGATGGAGGCCAGCGTCACTGTGCTGGATCGCTCGCTCAATCGCTTGAAAGAGCTCGACGATCTCTTTGGATCTAGCCTGAAAACCATTTACTCTACCACCGATACCCTCGAAGAATATATTACCCAAGCGGATTTGGTCATCGGCGCAGTATTGCTTCCAGGGGCTGCAGCCCCTAAATTGATTACACGTGCGTTGTTGAAAAAAATGAAGCAAGGCGCTGTGATCGTGGATGTCGCTATTGACCAAGGCGGATGCTGTGAGACCAGTCGACCTACGACGCATGCGGATCCTACTTATGTGGAAGAGGGTGTTGTGCATTATTGTGTCGCCAACATGCCAGGCAATGCGGCTCGCACTTCAACCTTGGCTCTGAACAACGCCACCCTCCCCTATGTGTTGACATTGGCCCGCAAAGGCACCGTCAAGGCGCTACAAGACGACATTTACTTGCGCGCGGGGCTGAACGTCATGCACGGACATCTCACCTGTAAAGCCGTTGCAGACGCCCACCATCTGCCTTATACCGCTGCGGAGAGTTTATTGAAGTAGCTTGGAAATACTTCACCCAACCTTCACCACTTCCACATCAAACAACACCACCTGACCTGCTAAGGGGTGGTTGAAATCGATCGTGACATCCTCCAGACTGATGTCCGAGACAATGCCAGGTGCAGGGTGCCCGTTGACTTTTTCAAACTCGACGATCATTCCAATCTCTAGAGGAGATTCTAACTCTAGGCTCATGAACTTGGCTCTGGGGACTTGAAAGATATTAGCAGGGTGCGGCTCTCCAAAGGCATCCTGAGGCAGTAGCATGACTTTCTTTTTATCTCCGACAGAGAGCCCTAACAGCCCTTTTTCCAAGGTTTCTGAAAAAACACCTGTGCCCAGTTGAAAAGGCATCGGTTTGCCAAAACTACGCGTGCTATCCGCAACTGAACCATCCTTCAAGCGAATATCAAAGTGGATCTCCACCTGACTGCCTAGCTGTATTTTTACAAGAGGATTATCCATTCTTGTGCGCAACCAGCGAGGCGATCAACCCCCACACCCAGGACGCTAGGATGACGACAATCACCGTATAAGTGCCCAGCTTCATTCCAAACATCCCCCCGTCTAGATAGTGCGGGATATAGAACAAGAGCATGGCCAGTGCAGGAATCAAAGAAAACACCAGCGCTCGAATAAACCAACGCTTTTCAATCCACGGCACCGCAAATAAAAAGCCCGCAATTCCACCCCAAAAGAGGTTTTGATAGAGCAAATGCAAAAAGCCTTCCCCGGAATAACTCATCGACCAAGACACCCCAAAATGACTCAGCACCTCCAGCGCCACCAAAATCCAGATCACACCCGTGAGCACGCACGCGCCGAGCGCACCTCCAAAATAAGATCCCGCGATTTTCTTCAACACAGTAAAACCCTCTCTTGAATATTGACAACTCATTGCTATCATACGGATTTTGAATGAAAAGCCAAGGCCTGCACCCCCCCCAACCGCTCAAAATAATCCGGACAGGTTTTGGAGACACTCAAAGCCCCTTCAATTGTCATGCCTGGAATCTTCAGCTGTACCAAGGCCAATGCCATGGCAATGCGATGATCGTTAAAGCTTGACACATCAAGAGCCCTCATATCACAAAGATCACAGGGATACACGGTGAGCGTATCCTCTGTCTGCTCAACCCGAACCCCCAGTCGAGATAACCCCTCTTGCATGGCACTGATGCGATCAGATTCTTGCAGGCGTGTATGACGCAAACCTGTGAGGGTTGTAGGGCTTGAGGCAAACGGAGCCAGTGCAGCAAGCGTCATAAACGTATCGGTATACCCTGTCATATCCCACTCGCCCAAGCCCCTCAGCTTGGCAGGGCCGATCACCGCAATCCCAATAGTCCTCTCTTGCACAACACACCCCATCCATTCTAGCGCTTTTAAAAACTGGGTGTCCCCCTGGAGCATGTGAAAAAAAATGCCTTTCACGCAGATCTCACACCCCAGTAAAGCCGCTGCACCATAGAAATACGAAGCGGTTGAAGCATCTGGCTCAATACAATATTCGCCTGGAGAGATATACTCAGTTTTTGGAATATGTATTTGATTTTGATCTAGATCAGCAATATCAACAGACACCCCAAAAACCTTCATCAGCGCAAGCGTCATCTGGATATAGGGTTTTTTGCTGAGTGCATCAGGGCACGTCAGTGATACCGGTGTTCTGGCGAGAGGCGCTGCCAGTAATAACCCTGAGGCAAACTGGCTACTGTCTTTCGTCTCTATGCTGATAGCCCCACCTGATAAGCCATGCGGCTTTAAGATCAAGGGCATCTTGAAGGGATGCTCAAGAGATTCTATCTCAGCGCCTTGCTGGATTAAGCTGTGTAAAAGCGGCGCGAGAGGCCTTTCTTGCATGCGAGATTCTGCAGAAATCACATAATGCCCAGAAGGCTGAGCGGCCAAAAGCGGCATTAAAAAGCGCGTGAGCGTGCCAGAAGCTTGGAAAAATAACTGTGCGTGCGTATGGGGAAAGCGCCCGGGTCGGTCCATCGGATTGTGAACCTCAATACGGGCAGTGTCTGGATCGATCCAAAGATCTATCCCCAGAGCCTTCAGTGCATCCATGCACGCTTGGGTATCATCACTGAAGAGCACACCTGACAACTGAGTCTGCCCCTGAGCCAGCGCTGCCAGCAAGAGTGCGCGATTGGTCAGGCTTTTAGAACCTGGAAGCGTGATAACACTCAACAGGTTACTCTATTTTTTTATCGAGATAACATCCTAAGCGATACCCCACATACAGGGACACTCCCAATGAAATCGCTGTTATCATGTACCACATATTCGACCTCTTAACTATTTTATTTTAATAAAAAGTATGATTATTCTCTTCAACATCTTGAGTCGTCAAGTGCCCCTTCTGACGCCAGAGCGCATGATAGCCCAAAAATTTATAAATAAAGATGATCAGTAACACCACGGCACCAACCCAGAGCATGGCATTCAGGGTATAGTCTGCAGAGGTTGCGTTCCATATCGTCAAGCTGTCTTGAAAGCTACTGCTGGAAGGGATTACAAAAGGAAACAGCGTAGAACCAAACATCGCAACGATCCCACTCACCCCCAGAGATGAGCACCAAAAAGAGAGTCCCCCTCGCCCAACGCCTGCAAAACCCAACGACAATACAATGCCCAGATAGGCGATCGCGACAGGAATCCATTTCCAAGGATGCGCCATCATTCCCAAAAACCAGCCGCCAGGTATCCGTGTGACTTCTTGCTGGAAGGGCAAGCGATCCGGCGTTATCGACTCTGACACCAAATGATAACCCTGCACTTGAGTGGCCAAGAGCACACCTGCAAGTGTGAGCACCAAGAGCAGCGTCACACCAAAGAGTCTTTGCAAATGGCGAAAATGCTGCTGCAGATCCCCGCTTGTACGTCGATTCAGATGCGCAGCGCCTTGCATCAAACACATCAAGAGCGCGGCTAAGGCACACACCACACCAAACA
This sequence comes from Thiotrichales bacterium, assembly GCA_023266165.1. Classification (GTDB taxonomy): domain Bacteria; phylum Pseudomonadota; class Gammaproteobacteria; order Francisellales; family CACEW01; genus JAHFRR01. The sequence continues at coordinate 3,094 of JAHFRR010000002.1, read as the reverse complement.
GATTCAGGAGATCCCCAAAGTTACCGTTGTAAAAAGATCGCATCATGATAGGATCAAACGAAATGGGTAACCCCACAAACAGATTCCCGATGGCCAAACCAAAAGCGAACACGGGAAGCAACGCACTGACAAACAAGGCGAAATCCCAGAACTTGCGCCATTGAGGACTCGGGAGCTTGCCCCGATAATCAAACCCCGGGGGGCGCAGAAAGAAAGCCCACAGAATCAAGAGCATCAAGGCATACATCCCTGAAAAGGTTGCGGCATAGACCACCGGCCAAATCACAAAAAGCGCGCCGCCGGCAAAAACCAACCAGGTTTGGTTCCCATCCCAGGTAGGGGCGATGGTGTTGAGCATCACCCGCCGCTCTCGATCATTCGACTCAAAATCCTGATGGCGCCGCGTGAAAGGGAGCATCAACGTCACGCCGAAGTCAAACCCTGCCGTCGTTGCGTATAAAATCAAGACCAGGCCAATCAAGACCCACCAGATGAGTTTCAGTGTGACAAAATCAAATAGCATGACTTATTCCCCCTGTTTTTGATGTGTTTCAAAATGATATCGACCTTCCCCCAAGCTACTGGGGCCTAAGCGTGCGTATTTGAACATTAAAAACATTTCAACCACAAATAAGATAAAATAGAGCACCGCAAACCCTGACAAGCTAAACGCTACCGTTTGCCAGCTTAAAGAGGACACGCCAAAGAACGTCGGCAGGATACCCTTTACGACCCACGGCTGACGACCCACTTCGGCAATCACCCAGCCTGACTCAGCTGCAATCCAAGGGAGGGGAATGGCATAGAGGCTCAAACGCAACAGCCATCGCTGTTTGGCCAGCGTCCCTCGCAGTAAAAAAATCAGCGAGAGCGTAAAGACCAGCACCAGCAAGCCCCAACACCCTACCATGATTCTAAACGCCCAAAAGAGCACTGAGACTTCTGGCACAGAATCCTTGGCTGTCTGTGCAATCAGCTCAGGCGTCGGCACTGTCGCCCCCGTGAGCTGCATCTGATGGGCCAACAGCATCCCATACCCCACCACGTTACGGTATTGATCAAACGCTGTCTGCGCTTGAAGCCGTGCCTGTTGCGTGGCAAATTGATTTTCTCGAAGCTGCTCCAGCGCCTGATAAGCGATATAACCCTCTTGAATCTTAATAACATCCAGCGCTTCTAACTCTTTGACACCTGTGACCGTACCTGTAAGATTATGATCTGCAATCAAACTTAACGCATAGGGAATTGCAATCACAGCTTTATTGTTTTGCTGAGCTTGATCAGGGAACCCTATGACATACCAAGCAGCAGGGGCTTTTTGCGTCGTCCACTGAGCCTCAATCGCCGCCATTTTCATAGGCTCGTCTTTCGAGACTGCTAAACCATTGGCATCTCCCATAAAGGCAACCGCAATCACTGAACAGATCCCAAAACCAATAGCCACTGCCATCGAGCGCATGGCAAATCCAGTGTCTCGCTTTTTCAAAAGATAAAACGCACTGATGCCCAATACGAAGATCGACCCCGTGAGCGTCCCTGCAAACACCACGTGCCCCACGCGGATCTGCGCCAGCTCATGGGTGTAAATCCCCGCTAGGTTGGTGAGATGCATGGTCATGGTCTGGTAATCCAGATAGGAAAAGACGGGATGCTGCATCCAGCTGTTCGCCACCAGAATATTCACAATGGAGAGATTGGTGCCCAGCGCTAAGATCGCTGTGATCCAAAAATGGGTCTTCTTGCTGACTTTATCCCAGGTAAAAAAGAACAGCCCAAACATAGTAGCCTCAGTCATAAACGCTGTGATGCCTTCAATGGCAAGGGCTGAGCCAAAGGTGTCTCCAATAAATCGTGAGAAGTACGCCCAGTTCTGACCAAACTCAAACTCCAGGGTGATCCCTGTCACCACCCCCATGGCAAAGTTGATGGCAAAGAGCTTACCCCAAAACCTCACCATGTCTTTATAAACGGGCTTACCTGTCTTGAGATACAGTGCTTCCATGATGACTAAAATCCAGGAGAGCCCCAAGGTTAAAGGCACAAATAAAAAGTGGAACATCGCCGTCACGGCAAATTGGGTACGGGAAAGATCAACCAGCCAAGGCGATAACCAAAAAGCCGATAACCCGGATGCTGCACTAGAGATCATAACACACCTCACCTGTTTTTATTGATTGATGCTCCGTTTTGAGACAACTGTCTTTGCCTCAAAAGCTCTTCGGCACTGATATGAACAATCTTGCCATGCTCCATCAGCACCAAATACGTATTCGTCTGAATGGCAACGTCCCGCGCAATCAAAGCCGCGCGCTGTATGGCCGTCCAAGAGCCTAAAAGATCTGGGTCTTTTGCCATTGAGATATCTTGTTTATTCATTCTCTTCACCTTCCCAGTCAAGCAACTTAGGAAAATCTCCTGAATTGTCATATAGAGCCCATGCGTCTACCACTTGACAATAATGATGCCTAAAGTTATAAATCCCTGCCTCAAATCGACGACGAATCACCGCTTCTGGGATATCATGCCCGCCTTGCTGCACACGCAACGCAACACGATCCACAGCCATATTGACAGACGGTAAAGACAGAAAAAAAAGACTCACATGATATCCTTCTTGCTGCCATTTTCGAATATGTTGAACATACCCTAAACCTGATAAAGTTGTCTCAAATGCGAAGCTTTCTCGTGCAATGCTGCACGCCTTAATTTCTTGTAACATCAAACGTCCTGCCTTCATCGCTGCAGCCTCTGGCACAAAAGGTGAGAGCCCTGCAGCAATAAGATCTGCATTCAAAAAACGCATGCAATATGCCTCTAGGGGCAAAAACGTTTTTGAAAACGTTGTCTTCCCAGCACCATTCGGGCCTGCGATGATCAAAATTTTTGGCATATCTCAACCGTGATGTTTTCACTCGCCGGTCATCATACGGCAGACTTTTTCAAAAGGCAATCCTTTCCTTACTTCAGGGTGTGATTAAAAGTACGGCCAGGCTAAGGGAGCCTTGAGAGTTTCTCACCTTTCCCTGTGCGGATAAGGTATCTATATATCTTCTGGAGGCTTTGATTGGCAAGGCTTTCTTATTCCCTCCTCCCT
>JAHFRR010000180.1 GCA_023266165.1 Thiotrichales bacterium | reverse complement strand
TCAAACTGCACCCTCCACCCTAGCCCTCCTCCGCAAGGGAGGAGGGAATAAGAAAGCCTTCCCAATTCAATAGGTTAGAAAGATGTGTGCATGCCGTAGCCCGCAAGGGGAGAGGGGACAAAAAATGCCATGCAAGCGCTGGTACGTGCGCTGTAGGCGCCGTAAGAGAAGAGGCATCTCCTCTCACACCAACTGCAATCCCTGGCGCGTGGCATTCACCACCATCTCGCTCACCATCATATGCGCAGGGCAATTGAGCGCAAAGACAACCGCTTCTGCAATGTCTTCTGGGCTGAGTGGGGTAAATTTTTCATAAATGGCTTTTGCTTGATCCTCGTCTCCCTTGAAGCGCACCAAGCTGAACTCTGTCTCTACCTGGCCTGGCGCGATATCGATGACACGCACATCCGTATTTTGAAACTCTAATTTGAGCGAGCGACTGAGGGCCTTCACAGCAAATTTTGTCATCGCATAGACATTGCCTTTGGGATACATCACGCGGCCCGCAATCGAACTGATATTCACAATATCCCCGCGACTTCGCGCTTCAAAGCTTTTCAAGAAAGCCTTTGTGACATATAAGACACCCTTGATATTGGTATCAATCATGGTGCTCCAATCTTCCTCATTGCCCCTCGCTAAAGGGGTAAGTCCCAGCGCAAGCCCTGCGTTATTCACTAAAATATCAATATGCTCAAACCGTTGATACACCTGATCTGCAACCCGCTTGACAGCCTCTAGATCCCTCACATCTAACTCAAACGCATACGCCGTGATCTGATCACGCTGAACGAGCTCAGCAGCCAGCTTCGAAATACGATCCAAACGCCTTGCCAATAACACCAGATGAACCCCCTGTGCAGCCAGCAATTTCGCGCATGCCAGCCCAATCCCACTCGATGCCCCTGTGATGACAGCAACCTTATTTACCAAGCGATTCATGGACATCTCTCCCCTCTGGTTTGATTCACTGGGATCGTAGCATATCAGGTTTTATAAAAACAACGCTACCATCCAAAAAATCAGAACCCTTTTACTTCCGAGCGCCGCATAGGTAAAATGGGGTAAAATAGGAGAAATTCCGTGTGATAGTATTTTCAAGCCCGATCGATGAGGGTGAGGAGCCATCTTGACAGACAATTCCTCCCTCAGCCCCGCTCAACTGACCTGGGACAGCCCTCTGCCTCAATCCCTCTTATTTCAAGACATCTACGGCCAGAGTCTTGCAGAAAAGCAAGCAGTCTTTATCGACCAGCATGATCTCGCACATCGTTTCAACCCCTCTCGCACCTTCACAGTGATCGAAACCGGCTTTGGTCTGGGGCTCAATTTTTTACTGACCTGCAAGGCCTGGGAGGCTGCGCCCATCAAACCCCAACACTTCTATTTTATCTCTATTGAAAAACACCCTCTTTCACACGCTGAATTACAGCGAGCTCTCTCGCCTTTTGAATCCCTTAAACCTTGGTCTGACAGCCTTCTCAGTCAATATCCACCCTGTAGCCCAGGCTTGCATGTAGTGCCCCTCCACCCAACACTCACCCTGATGTTGCTGTTTGGGGATGTGAGTGATCAGCTCAAAACGCTGGAGCACCCTGCAGATGCTTGGTATCTCGATGGTTTCTCGCCCTCCAAAAACCCTGAGATGTGGACGCCCGCTCTTTTCAAGCATATGGCAGCGCTCAGCCAACCAGGAACCACCCTCAGCACCTACACTGCGGCAGGCTTTGTAAAACGTGGCTTAGAAGCGGCTGGCTTTAAAATCCAGAAAATTCCAGGCTTTGGCCATAAACGAGAGAGGCTCACAGGTGTTTTTCAAAACGACACCCCTCTTCCATCTAACTCTCTTTCTTCCAGCCTCCCTATTTGGATGACACGACCTGCACTGACACCGATTCCCAATACTCAAAAAATTGCCATTATCGGAGCGGGGCTTGCCGGATGCGCGCTCGCGTATCGCCTCACCCATGCAGGCTTTGAAGTGCATCTGATGGAGCAGCACAGCCAGATTGCGATGGGTGCTTCAGGCAATCCCGCAGGGATCTTGATGCCCACCCTCTCCCCTGACCATCACTTTGCCGACCAGTTTTATACGCAAGGCTTCGCGCTCACCCGACGCTTTATTCTGAACTCGAGGCTCATTCCAGGAAAAGATTATAGCCTCTCAGGTGTCACGCAGACGGCCTATAGCCCTAGGCTCGCACGCTGGGTACAGCAGCTCAAATCTCGCAGCTTCCCAGAAGCGTGGGTACACATTCGTGAAACACCCGCAGGCATCACAGTAGAATATCCCACTTCCGGCTGGGTGAACCCAAAGCAACTGTGTCAGGCTTTCTTAGATCAAGCTGATCTTTCAAAACTCAGGGTACACACCCATAGCCAGCTGAAAGATTTAAAAAGTTTAAGCGAGGCAGAGGGCTTCGGGTGCGTGATCCTTGCCACGGGGCATGACGGCGCACAGTTTCTTGAAACGAAAGCTTATCCGCTCTGGGCAT
>JAHFRR010000065.1 GCA_023266165.1 Thiotrichales bacterium | reverse complement strand
CGAGAAGCTTAGCAGGATCAACCCCTTGGGGTTCCTCAACCTGCCCCTTAAGGGCGTTTTGTAGCGCTGTCCATTCTGGATAATCTGGATTATTGAAGGATTGCGGAATATGCTTCAAAGAGGTTCTCCGTGTTATATTTTATTTTTTTATTAAAAAAGGGCCACGAGGTTATTGTAAAATCTTAATCCTAATGGCGTAGGGCGATAGCGGTCTGTTTCTAGATGATGTTCTAAAAGTTTTTGGTCGATAGCCTGATGTAAGTTTGATTGTATCCTACCAAAGTCTTGCAAAGTATGGCTTTCAAAGTCTTCTGAGGTAAAGCCCTCAAAGAGGCGGCAGATATTCAGCATATATTCGAAAGGAATCTCGTCAGGCGTTAAGATTTTGGTTTCCGTGAGCTGCGTGAGGGTGGGATCTGCGTAGCGATTCGGGTATTTTTCTTTGACGGTGCGGGTGATGGTCTGTGTGTTGAAATCCGTGATTTTCCCATGGGCGCCTGCGCCGATCCCGAGATAGTCCCCGAAGCGCCAGTAATTTTGGTTATGCCATGCGGTATGACCTAGTTTGGCATACGCTGAGATTTCATAGCGCGTGAATCCAGAGACTGCCAAGAGCGCCAACCCCTGATCTTCAATCTCTGCCAAGGTCTCTTCCAGAGGGAGCGTGGGTGGTTTGCTGTAAAACGCGGTATTGGGCTCCAAGGTGAGTTGATACCAGGAGAGGTGGGTGGGTTGTAGCTGTATTGCCTGCGCGATGTCAGAAAGGGCATCTCTTGGGCTTTGGTGGGGCAGGCCATGCATGAGGTCGATGTTCCAGGAGGTGAAACCTGCGTTGAGAATGGCCTCGCTTGCTAAAATGGCATCACGATCAGTGTGGATACGGCCGAGCGCTTTGAGTTTTTCGGGTTGAAAGCTTTGAACGCCCAGAGAGATTCTTGAGATGCCTGCCGCTTTGTATTCTGAAAAAAGACCATGCTCAACTACGCCTGGATTGGCTTCCATCGTTGTTTCTAAGTGGGGTTTCAGGCGGATTCGGGATCGGATGGCTGAGAGCAGTCGATCAAAAAAGGAGGGTGAAAAGAGGCTCGGTGTGCCACCGCCCAAGAAAATGCTCTGCACCGTGCGACCCCAGACATGCGGGAGCGAAGCATCGAGATCTCGCAAGAGCGCATCGAGATAATGAGCCTCACTGAGGCGATCGAGCGGCTTTTTCAAGGCATGCGAATTGAAGTCGCAATAAGGGCATTTCTTCACACACCAGGGTAGATGGATGTAGAGAGCCAGGGGAATCAAGTATTTTGCTTTCCCGTTTGGACAATCAAGACATCGCATTTTGCGCGATGTAGCACACCAACCGCCGTGGAACCGACGATCAACTCAACGGCGCGGTGCGTGTCTTGACGGCCAATCACGATGATGTCAGCGTTGAGCTCTTCAGCCAGTTTGACAATCTCAATTTTTGCAGAGCCGTGTCGCACATGGTAGTCAGCGGGGACATCCACGAGCTTCTTGACTTGCTCAAGGCGCTCTTGGCTTTGTTTCTCCAGGGTCTCTTCGATATCATTGACAATCCCTGAGCCCATATAGTACGGGACAGAGGGAATGACATTGATCACCGAGAGTCTTGCTTTGTTTCGCCTTGCCAGCTCCAGCGCTTTGCGTACGACGGGGAAGTAGTCATTGCGCAAATCTGTTGCAACCAGAACGTGTGTATAGTCTGCCATTTTTTTCTCCTGTTATTGATGATCTTGTTGAGACTCGTGTGACATCCAGCGCCACTTGCGTTTGAACTCCATCAGGGCCTGAGTTCTGTGACTGTGTGTGAGCTTTTCTTCGAAAGAGAGCTGGGCAACGGTTTTCTGAAGGTCAGGCAGCCAAAAAATAGGATCATACCCAAACCCTTGATCCCCCTTGGGCTTCTCTGCAATCTCACCTGACCAGATCCCTTCTGCGACAATGGGCATGGGGTCATCAGGGTGTTTTACAAAAACCAGCACAGCCACGTAATAAGCCGCTCTTTCGAATTTCTCTTTTTTATTATGCATGACAGACAGCAATTTGGATAGGTTGTCATGATCTGAAGCGCCTACACCAGCATATCGTGCGGAATACACGCCTGGATCACCCTTAAGGGCAGGGACTACCAGCCCTGAGTCATCTGCAAGGGCAGGAAGGCCTGTGAGATGAGATGCCGCGCGGGCTTTTATCAAGGCGTTTTCCAAAAATGTCACCCCTGTTTCTTCAGGAGGATCTCCTGCGTAATCAGAGAGGGTCACCCAGGTGATCTCTGGGCACAAGGCGCGAAGCTCCTGGCATTTATGAATGTTATGACTGGCAAGGACAATAGCCATATGCGCTCCTCGGATTACAGTGCCAAAAAACTCTTATCAAAATGCAAAGGGAAGAGTTCTGAGAACTGCCATTGCTGTTGCTCACCTTGAAGGGTGCGGCTGATAATCAGGGTGTCAGGCAAAGCAAATTCCGCGATTTTTTGCAAACAGCCTCCACAGGGGAAGATGGGTTGTGGGGCCTTTGAGATCAAGAGCAGCCGTGCAATTTTTTGATCCCCATGCGTGACCATATTCCCGATGGCAGAGGCTTCTGCGCATTGGCACATGGCATAGCAAGCGTTTTCGACATTGCAGCCGCTGTAGATTTTGCCCGTACCAGACTGAATGGCAGCGCCCACGGGAAAGTGAGAGTACGGCGCATGGGCGTTATGCAGCGCTGCTTTCGCATGCTCCACCAACGCAGCCATCAGGGCACTCACTCACGCTCTCCTGTTCTACCATAGGTCTCAGGCAAAAAGAAAACGCAGAGAATACTCACCACAAAGCCACACGCAATGACCCAGAAAATGCGGTTGTATTCAATCACCGTGTAGAACGGCACGCCGCCATCAACATAGACAGAGTGCCAGTCTTTTTGCAGCAACCAGCCCGTCAGGGGTTGCAAGAAAGTGGGGAGCACCATAATCAGCACAGAGATAAAGCCGAGTGCTGCACCGACCATCACACCTGGATTCACTTCGCGGATGACGGGATACCCCAAGATCTGCGCTGAAGTGATAAATCCCATGATAAAAAACAAGAGGATGTAGGCATTGGCAGACAGATGGGGGGTATAAATGATGTAGACAATTTCAATGATAGATAAAACAGCAGCCCAGAGCATGGGTTGTTTGCGGCTCTTGAAGCCATCCGAGGCCAGACCAAAGACCAGCGAGCCAAAGATTGTTCCGATAAAAATCATGGTACTGGCCCAGGAGGCATGAAGCTCAGTGGCTCCCGTCTCTTGCTGCACCAGCTGGGTACCAAAAAGGCCCGCCAGAATCATGATGGGTAGATTCATGGTAGAGGTATAAAGCCCTGCCAACCAGTTGTTTTTATTTTTGATGACTTTGAGCAGCACCTCAAGCCAGCCTTGGGTTTTGATCCCGTCGTCTGTTTGAAGGGCGGCATGACGATGGCGCATGGGCGCATCTTTAACAAAGAAGAAAATGAGGATTAAAAAGAAGATTCCCATCAGACCGACGATATGCAAGGCCCAACGCCAGTTCACCCGGCTGATCATCAAGCTCAGCGGTTGTTGGGCGAACGCGCCACCCAGCATACCAATGGCCACGATCACACCACTGACCAGCCCCAGTCTTTTTGCTGGAAACCATTGTGCCGCGAGACGTAAGATACTCAAGAGACAGAAGGCGCTGGCAGTTCCCGCCAGAAACCTTGCGCCCACGAGAAACCAGGAGTTGGTTGCAAACGTGATGAGGTAAGTCCCCAGTACGCACATGATCATGCCGATCATCATGATGGTTTTTGAGGAGAAGTAATCCAGCAAAGCCCCCGCAGGGTATAACAAGATGGAGTCGGACAGAAAATAAAAGCAGGCGATCAGAGACAGCTGGAAAGAAGTCAAATGGAAGGTGGACTCAAAGCTATCGGCGAGAGACCCCACCATGTTCATCTGAATAAATTCGTAGAAAAAATAACTGGAAGCAATCAGAATAATAACCCATGCCCAGATAGGTCGATGTTGAATCTTCACGGCTTCCATAACGTTTCCTAGAGGATTTTCGAGGATTCTATCGAAGTTATAAGAAATATGATAGGGGGTTTTGGGAATTTTTTTTGAGAAAAATTATGGCGCCAGACGCTGAATTTTCCAGGCATGATGATCTGTTGTGTGATGATCTGTTCTTTGGTATCTCAGACGATCATGCAAGCGGCTTTGTCGACCCTGCCAGAACTCAAATTGCGTAGGCGTGAGGCAATAGCCCCCCCAGTGTTCAGGCTTTTGAACCCTAGGGGCATTGCGATCTTCGAGAGATTTCTCAAGGGCGTGATATGCGTTTTCCAGGAATTCTCGATGGGGAATCACCTGGCTTTGAGGAGAAATCACGGCGCCCATCTGGCTATCGCGCGAACGCGTTTGGAAATATTGCTCTGATATAGCAGGTGAGAGCCGTGAGATCAAGCCTTGGATGCGAATTTGGCGCTCCAGAGTGTCCCAATAAAACAAGACTTCGGTGAGAGGGTTTTCTGAAAGATCTTGGCCCTTTTGACTGTGATAATGGGTATAAAACACAAAACCCTGGACGTCAAACGATTTGAGTAGCACCATGCGCACGTGAGGTTGCCCCTGGGCATTGCTGGTCGCCAAGGCCATGGCATTGGGCTGATAGAGCCGAGCGTCGATGGCGTCTTGCATCCAGGTTTGAAAGAGCGACAAGGGGTTTGCGGGGATGTTCGACTCGAGTAACTCAGATTTGAGCATGGGCTGATTGAGTTCTTGCAAGATTTTCATGATGGACTCCTAGGAATATTTTTAATGCCTACTACCGTACCACTTAAGCCATAATTTCTTGTCCCCTCTCCCCTTGAGGGAGAGGCCGTCGCATGGAATGCGGCGGGTGAGGGGTAAAACCCAAAGGTCGCACCCCCCTCACCCTCGAAACCCATGGTTTCTCGACCTCTCCCTCAAGGGGAGAGGTGACCACATCGATAAGTGTGAATGATATTACGAGGTCTTATTAAAGCGTTTGCAGTATACTCATCTTATCTTGAATTTTGGGTTTTAAAAAGGGGAGAGTCCGATGGTGAATCCAATGCTTGCGGGCGTGGATGAAGTAGGTCGTGGGCCATTGGCAGGGCCTGTGGTTGCAGCGGCGGTGATTTTGCCCGAAGATTTCCCTAGAGGGATTCTGCGAGACTCTAAAAAACTATCGGCGCAGCAACGTGAATTCTTATCTCAGAAAATCTGGGCAGAGGCTATGGCCATTGGGATAGGGCGCGTTGAGCCAGAAGAAATTGATAAGATCAATATCCTGCAAGCCAGCTTGAAAGCCATGGCGATGGCGATTCGAGATTTAAAACTCCAGCCTCAACACATCAAGATTGATGGTTTATATATTCCCAAAGGAGATTTTCAAGCACAGCAAATCGAGGCCATCGTGAGAGGGGACAGTTCAGTGCCAGAGATTTCAGCGGCCTCTATTGTTGCCAAAGTCTTGCGAGATCAGGAGATGAAAGCGATGGATGTTCGCTATCCGGGATATGGGTTTGCCCAACACAATGGTTATCCAACCGCTTTGCACCTGGAGGCCTTGAAAAGACTAGGGCCGTGCGTGATTCATCGAAAGACGTTTGGGCCGGTGAGGGTCAGTGCATTCTGAGATAGTGCTGGATCGCGGGGTCTAATAGTTTATAGCAGCCTTGCTCATCGATATACACGATATCTTTCTTGAGAAGATATTCCAGGGCTCGTCTCACACTGCCAGAAGGCAATTTTGTTTTTAAACAAAACTCATGGGCATAAGGTTCAGTGGTGGGGCTTTCTGCCAATGCTTGAATCACTTTTTTCTGATTCAAGGGTAATGATACAATGTCCGAGACAATCATGCCCTTATGCGTTTCGATATACTGAGTCCATTGCGTCAAAACTTCTTCTGCTTGAGGTAGGGTTGTTTTCTCCCAGAGATCACTGCACAAGCCATTGACATAAAAAGGATGGCACTCTGTGAGGTGTGTGATGGTGTCTATCGCATTTTTTTCAAGTGACGTTCCCCAGCGCGTTGTGGCGGCATTCCCCAGAAAAGCCTCATATTCCTGTGCAGCAATTCTTTGAATGGGCATAGCCTGACAGAGGCGGTATAAGGGCCGAGTGCTTTTGCTGAACATGTCTTGCAGCAAATGGCGATTGCTTCCGGAGAAGACATAGGTGATCGCTTTGCTGCGTTCTACCGCGTGACGGATCAAGGCTTCAAGGGAGTGACTGTTAGATAATTCACTGATCTGTTGAAATTCGTCAAACACCCATACGGCTTTTTGCCCCGTTTTCTGGGCATAAGCGTCAACTTCTAATAACATTTGGTCGATAGGCGTTTTTTGATGTGACGTTAGGTGCAATGTGATGGACTGACCCAGGGCGCCAAAATTGAATTCAGGTGACATCGATTGCACAAACTTTGCCGTGTTTTTGGTGAGCTTGACTAAATCGGAGGAGAGTTTGAAAAGCAGGGCTTTTCCCGCTTTAGCAATTTTATCCTCTACCTGCTCATCTGTTGTGACGGAGAGAAAGTCTACCCATTCATAGGTGAAGTTATTTTCATTGAGGACATGCCGGATGAGGCTTGTTTTGCCGTATCGACGTGGGGCAAGCAGTATGGTGTGGATGGTTCGTTCAATATGACTGGCCAGTTTTTTGCGTTCAATCACGCGATTACAGAAGGCAACACCTTCTGCAATGCCTGCGGGGAAGATATTCATCGAGGCTGTCCTTGTGTGATGGGCTTCAATGACAGTCACTATACCTGAATGAAGCTATCTTGCATAGATGCAATTTCATATATGCAATTGCATGCATGCAATTTCATGGATGCAACTTAGCAAGCCACTTTTGAATGGGGGCTGGCAACCCCAGTTGAGAGAGATTTTTCAGGGGATGCCAGGCAAGCCCGGGGGTTGGGGGCAGTTGGTTTTGAGGATGAATGTTCAGTGTGACGGGGATAAACACCAGCTGGAAGTGTGTGAATCCGTGGCTCTGTTCGCTGTGATGGTGAGGTGTCGCTGAGATGTGATGGGTGTGTAAATACGCGAGCATGTCAGGTTCGCTGTCAAACCACAGGGGTGCGAACAGTCCGTTCCAGAGGCCCTGGCTTTGCGAGGCACGATGTTGGAGAGCAATCTGGTCTTGAGAGATGAAAAACAAAAAATAAGCTTCACGCAAAGGCCGTACCTTGGAGGGTTTTGGAGTGGGGAGCGCCTGGGTTTTTTGATGCTGATGGGCATAACAGCTAGGGTGGACGGGGCAGCGAGTGCAGGCAGGTTGAGAGCGGGTGCACAGCGTTGCTCCCAGATCCATCATGGCTTGTGTGTATTCCCCCACGCGCAAGGTGGGTGTGTAGTGGGATGCCAGCGCCCAGAGCTGGGTTTGGATTTTGGGGTCGCCTGTGTAGCCATAGATACCCGCATAGCGGGCGAGGACGCGACGCACGTTGCCATCTAAGATCGGGTGAGGGTGTGCGAAACAAAATGATAAAATCGCTCCAGCGGTTGAGCGTCCAATGCCCGGCAGAGACATCATCTGCTCGAGCGTCTGGGGGAATTGGCCTTGAAACGCTTGCACCAAGATCTGTGCGGTTTTATGAAGATTGCGTGCTCGGGCGTAATACCCAAGGCCCGCCCAGTGCTGCATGACATCCTGAGCGGGTGCGGCGGCGAGGGACTCTAGCGTGGGGAATCTTTGGATAAACTTTAAAAAATACGGAATAACCGTTTTGACTTGTGTTTGTTGAAGCATGATCTCAGAGAGCCACACCGTATAAGGTGTTGAGACTTTTTGCCAGGGAAGATCATGGCGGCCACTGAGATCATACCAATCGAGCAGAGCCGCCTGGAAATCAGTAGGCTTAAG
>JAHFRR010000064.1 GCA_023266165.1 Thiotrichales bacterium | reverse complement strand
GCTTTAGGCAGAGTTTCTGTTCAGTAGTTGGGAGGCAACTGAATACAGGCATTGCCAACATGAACCCTCCACCCTAGCCCTCCTCCGCAAGGGAGGAGGGAATAAGAAAGCCTTCCCAATTGAATAGGTTAGAAAGATGTGTGCATGCCGTAGCCCGCAAGGGGAGAGGGGACAAAAAATGCCATGCAAGCGATATTTGCTCTTTTGCATTACCCACTCAAAACGACATAGACACGGAATCTCTTATTTTTGCAGCGATCCCTCTTTAGCCTTTTCGCCCTATATAGTAAGGAAAAAAAACCTATACAGATCAAACCTTTTCACGAATACGCGCAGATTTTCCAGAGCGATCGCGCAGGTAATAAATCTTCGCTTTGCGAACATCCCCACGACGCTTGATCTCAACACTGGCAACCAGTGGGCTGTAAGTTTGAAAGGCACGCTCAACAGACACGCCATGCGCTGTTTTACGCACGGTGAACGAAGAGTTCAAGCCGCGATTACGCTTGCCAATCACCACCCCTTCAAACGCTTGTAAACGCTCGTTGGTGCCTTCTTTGACTTTCACCTGCACAACCACGGTATCTCCTGTGGTAAACGCAGGCAATGTCTTATTGAGCTTTTCCAACTGCGTTTTCTCAACGGCTTGTACCAAAGGATGTGTCATGTTTATCTCCTAAAAACCCTAATCGAACCAAAATCCCCAAAAAACAGTCGGGGCATTCTAACATAGCAAGTAATAATTACAAGAGGCTCTGTTTAAATATCTAATCCCCAAACGGATTAAAGCGCTTTGGTTTATTTTTGGGGAAAACCAACTTGCCTGTATCAATCGAAGGCTTACGTGCGGGGCCTTCATCGCCACGTTTTCTGGATAATGGCTGATTGCCATCAAACGATTTCTTGGGTGCTGTAGGTCTCGTATCAAAAGATTTTTTGCCCTCAAAAGACCTGACGCCTTCAAAGGGCTTCTTGTTGTCATAAGATTTTTGAGTGCCATAGGGCTTTTTGTTTTCAAAAGAGCGCCCTTCAGAAGGTGGTCCTCTGCGATCATCCCGCCTGTCATCCCTTCTGTCATCTCTGCGATCAGACGAGCGATGCTGAGCATACCCCCCTTCTCGACGGCCGTCGTGCTGGCCTTCTCGCGGGCCATCTTGTCGATGCCCTGAACGAGGCCCTCGGGAATAACCCCCATTGCTAGGGCCGCGCGCACGCTTAGCATCACGCTCATGATCTTCTGCTTTCAGATTCACTTCCAGAGAGGCGCGACTGTCTTCCGCCCCTGCAATCTGGTGCTTCTGCAGTAAATGCGCCAATGCGGCCGCAATGCGTCGATCCGAGGTTTCCGTCTCATGAGCCAACTGATCAATGAAAACATCCCACTCATCCGCGCCTTCCATCGAAGCCAATTCCTTGAGAATACTGCCCTTGAAAGCCACCAGACGCTGCTCTTGCACCTGATCAAAGCTGGGAGGTGCTACTTGCTCGATCCGCCCTCGCGTGTCATTTTCAATAAAACGCAACGCTCGACGCTCTTTGGGTGTCACAAACAAGAGGGACTTCCCTGCGCGCCCCGCGCGGCCTGTGCGTCCAATGCGATGCACGTAAGCCTCAGAGTCATAGGGAATGTCATAGTTAATCACAAAATCAATACGCTCGACATCCAATCCCCGTGCCGCTACATCTGTAGCGACCACGATATCCAACGTTTTCTTCTTCAAACGCGAAATCACGGCCTCTCGCAACGGCTGGGCCATATCCCCATTCAGCGCCGCAACCGCATAACCACGTGCTTCCAGCTTCTCGGCCAGCTCTGTCGTTGCAATCTTCGTGCGCGCAAAAATCAAAGTTGCATCAAATTCTTCAATTTCTAGAAAGCGTGTCAAGGCTTCTAGTTTATGGTGTTGAGCCACCAGCGTATATTTTTGCGTGATGGTCGATGCCGTACGCGTATCGGACTTAATCTGAATCTTGACAGGGTTTCTCAAATATTTATCAGCAATATTCTTGATGGATTGCGGCATTGTGGCAGACAACAATGCAGTTTGATGCTCCCCTTGAATCTGCGTCAAGATCCACTCAACATCATCGATAAAGCCCATCTGCAACATTTCATCCGCTTCATCCAACACTAATGTTTTCAAGGCATCCAATGACAGTGACTTACGGCGCAAATGATCCATCACACGCCCTGGCGTGCCCACGACTACGTGCACACCCCGATTGAGCGCTCTCAGCTGAGGCGTGAAATCTTGCCCGCCATAAATGGGTAATACGTGAAACCCCGGCATATTGCGAGCATACACTTGAAAGGCCTCTGCCACTTGAATCGCCAGCTCACGCGTGGGTGCAAGCACCAACACCTGCGGGGTCTTCAAGCTCATATCAATACGCGCGAGCGCAGGCAACGCAAACCCTGCCGTTTTCCCTGTCCCTGTCTGCGCCTGGGCAATCACATCGCGCCCCGACAATAACGCTGGAATGGCTTCCGCCTGCACGGGCGAGGGCTTTTCATAGCCCAACTCAATCAGGGTATCGCACAAAAATTTTGGCAAATCTAAATCTAAAAAACTCTTTTCCGTCACATCCATTACACTCATGGCTCATCTCCTTGGCGTTCATACAAAAAAACATGCCAACATCTTGGGAAACTTGAGAAGATTGACATCAGAACTCTACGCGATCGCCATTCTATACGAAATCTTCGGAATTTACCAGTGATTTTTTTATCGACCCTTAATAATAGGGAGTACCTTCTGGAATTAGGGAGCGGGAAGGTGAAAGCTGCATCATCTTTGTTTTTGCAAACTCGAGGTCGAGGCCTCTCAACGCAATAGTCAAGATAGGTGCTGCAGAACCTGGTTTTTCCTCAGAAGGCAAATTCTCGTGCATAATACCCTGAAGCTTGTGAAATGCTTTTTTAAACTCATCCCAAGGCTTTTGCCCCATTTCACATCGACGACAAGCCCTAACGAATTCAAGATCAGCCATACATTCTCGATAAAATTCTTCCACATTCTTTTCTAAAAACGGAGACAAAACCTCCTGGCTCCTGCTCAATAGTCCTGTGCTGGCAGCAAGCACCTGTTGTTGAATTTCTGGAGTCATCATCAGCCTCGCAGCTGGCCCTACTTCCTCAGCATCAGGTAATTTCCTTAAAATATCGGTTGAATATCTACTGGATAAATACACATGCTCAGGGTCGAACAAAGGGTCAAAAATATACAATTCTGTAGGGCTACTCCGAATCGCTACCACGTACTGATCTTTTTTAGGGTATGAGTACCAGCTAACCTTAACATCAGACTCCGTAGGCAATGCCGCAAATAACTGAACAGCCGCATATCCGCTTCGATCCGAACAACTCCCAACGCCAAATTTTTGATACCCAAAATACTTTCTTCTCAAAAACTCAAAAAACATAGTTTGCGCGCGATCTTCCGCGCGAACATCACCGGACTCCAACAAAATAATCCGAGGCCCAAACTCGTCCTCTGGCAATACACGCTCCAAGATCAACTTCAACATCACATCAACAGAGCGACCTGCTATCTGTTTCTTATAGCACTCAGCCAATAAGGCTTCTGGAGCATACAGCTGGGTTGCTGGAGGCCGATTTTTAAATAGATTGACCAGCGTGTCGACAACACTCAGATTCGCGCCTTTTATACCCCCCATGAACTCCATTAACGTTTTCTTACCGTGCATGCTGCAACCTCCCTGATCCAACCTGATGAAACAGAAAAATTTTAACAAAATATAAAAAAAATATCAATTAAAATAAAAAAGCTATTTTATGAACTCACTTCCGATAAAACAGCCCAACTCCCCTCACCTGCAACCCCTAAAACATCAGCAAAAAATGGGAGCAACAACCCCAGAGAAGCCTGAAGCCCAAACGGTGGATTGACAATCACCATTGCTGTGCCAATCAAACCCACGGGTTCAGGTCCAGGTTGACGCACATAAAGCACAGGCACACACACCTCAAAGCCTTGCAGCACCTCAGATAAATCAGGATCGACACGAAAAATAGGTTGCTTGTCCGTGATGGGATACCATAACCCATAAATCCCCTGACGAAATTTCTTCAAGGCTTGCCTCAAAACCCGTGTCATGGATTGAGCCTCATCGCGCTTTTCAAAGGGCGGATCTATTAAAATCAGGCCTCGCGTCGCGTGCTTAGGCGGCAAAACAGCAGGCAGAAATTCGTAGGCATCTCGCTGATGCATGGCCACACGCTGATCCCGCTCAAAATGCGCTTTAAGCGCCTGGAAAGTCCCTGCATGAAACTCATTTAAAATCAGCCGATCCTCAGGGCGAGCAAGCATTGCAACAAAATCTGGCGAACCAGGATAGTGATCCATCGACAGCGCTTCTTTCACATGTTTCAGATAGCCCTCTAGCGCATAGGGAAAAGCCCCTTGAAACGCTAACAGCTGACGCACACCTGCATCCGCTTCCTGCGTTTTAAGCGCTTGATCGGAACTCAAATCATAAAACCCTGCTCCCGCGTGGGTCTCAACATAACAAAACGGCGCAGGTTTTTTCACAATGTGCTGGAGGATCAACGTCAAAATGCTATGCTTGAAAACATCCGCAAAACTGCCCGCGTGGTAGCTGTGGTGGTAGTTCATCGCAAAATTTATATCCTAAATTTATAAATACTTATCGATAGACTTCTTTACGATGGGCAACATGCACTACAAGCACCCAAAGCTCTGACTCGTTGAAGCTATAAATAATTCGATAGTCTCCAACACGATAACACCAAAGCTGGTTTTTATCCCCTTTCAAGCGCAATATGATAATCCGCATACTCTGCCGCATAAACACTTAAAGCCTCTTGAATAATTTCAGAAACTTTTCGATCCCGACTTACGGCAATCTGCCCAAGCGTGTCATAAAGACTGTCTTGCACGCGCGTAGAAACAACATGACTCATGGCCACCCTCCTTATCTGTTCTTAATTGTTTACAACAGTTACATCTTAACATATGCCAGCGACAATTGTAATACACCTGCGTTATACACTCGCGTGATATCAAGGCATCAAATGCTAACGTGAAAATTTCGTCGCAGCAACCATCCTGTCAAGCTATATCGCATTGCCTGGGTTGGCAAAACTTCATGGAGCATCTCACTGCGAAAGCAGATCAACGTATTCCCTTGAGGCACAACACGTGCTAGCTCAACACCGGCATCGTCATACAACACGCATTCACCCCCATGACAGGCTTGCCACTCTGGATTCAAGTACACAACCAAACTGATCTGGCGCGTGTCCTCTGTTGTAAACCGATCCCGATGTCGCGTATAGAATCCTCCTGTGGGATAACAAGCAAAATGCCCTTCAACTCCAGAGATTCCAAGGAACAACTCTCGATTGAGCGCCTGTGTGAGCGCCGCTACAAAAAGGGCATACGGTTGAAGCTCAGGCGCCTCAAAGTCTAACCAATGGATCTGATCTTGACGAATCCGCACATCCAGCGCCCTGGATTTCCCAAGCCCTGCACTACGCATCTCACCTTGCGCACGATGGGTCTCAGCCCATGCATGCCATTGATGGATGACTTCTCTCGAAAATACATCTTTTAAGACCACAAAACCAGGATCAACAAGGCCCTCAATGATCTGAGAGACCATCGCACGTGTGTGATCCTGCTCTTCAGCCATCATCATATTCTCAGTTTTCATCCTTAACACACAGCAGAATAACTTGTTTTCGAGGGGAAACCAAGAGGGCCTGCCCAGAAGATCAAGCCTTCACCGGCACTCCACCACCCCCTTTTCCGCGCTTGTATTTCGGGTCTGTCACCGCCAGCTTCTTATTGTAAATCATCACCATCAGGCGATCTGTGGCCATCAGCCCCTCATTGTCCAGCAAAGTCGCTCTCACGCGCGCCAGCAACTCTTCTTTCCAATCCCGCTGATTATAGTCAGCCATCTTCTGCAGATCTTCAAAAAGCTCGCTGGGAATCACAATACTGGAGCGTTTATCCCCTTCGCCTGGCAAAATTCGGTACGCACTACGCAGTTCGGGCATGTCTCTTTTTTTCATTTTGAATCTCCTTACCCATAAAATTTAATAAGCATCCTGAGGCCTGATCCAATCTAAACCAAATTCTCCCCACAGTCAACAGTTTTAACAAATTATTTTGTTAAATTTTTTAAATAAAACACCATTTGACTCTTATCTCAAAATAGATTACTCTGTTTTTAGTTAAAAAAAATTATTAAAACCAGTATCAAACCATCATCAGAGGGATTTAAAATTGATGTCTGACAACGCCCTGTCTGCTGAAGCGCGCGCCTCTCGCCTGCAAGACGCTCGCAAACTGGCCAAACTGACCTTACGTGGCATGTGCATGGATGGCAACATCAACTTCAATACGCTGTGCGGCTGGGAGGCAGCGCGTCACGGCGGGCTGACGCGCAATGGCGCCCAAAAAGTCATAGATCGCCTGAGCCAAGAAGGCATCATCTGTACGCTAGACTGGTTGCTGACAGGCACGGGAGCCCCTCCCAAACCCATTCTCTCCAAAGACCTCACGCATAGCCTACACACAGGAAAAAATTCTCTCACTCATTTCATCCCAACCCAAATCTGCCTCATGGAACAACAGTTCCCTGAGTTTATGGGCTTGACCCTTCCGGATGAAGCCATGGCACCCCACTATCGCATGGGCGATTATGTCACTGGTATGCCCCTACCCCTGGATGCTCTTGGGTTTGCGATTGGTCGCCCGATTATCGCAACGCTCAAACACCATAACACCACCACGCGTTACTGTCGCCATCTCATCCGAGACAATAATACAGGGCTTTTTTCGCTAGTATCCTCTGATTTCAATGCCCCTGATGCGATACTCTCTCATATTCAGATCGTTGAGTTCGCCTTGATTCTCGCGCACTTTCATAAGGATGCCCTCTACGACCCCCTCCCCAACGTCGACCCCTACCATGATTTAAAAAAATAGAACGATGAAACTCTAAGGAACCCCCCATGACCCCTTTAAGAATTCCCGCCTGCTTTCACCCTACCCGTGTTGTTTTGGTTGATGATAACCCCGCGTTTTTAAAATCGCTGCAAGATACCCTCGCAGCCCACCAGATCTCGTGTACCTCTTTTGAGAGCCC
This sequence comes from Thiotrichales bacterium, assembly GCA_023266165.1. Taxonomy (GTDB): domain Bacteria; phylum Pseudomonadota; class Gammaproteobacteria; order Francisellales; family CACEW01; genus JAHFRR01. The sequence goes on along the minus strand of JAHFRR010000064.1, from coordinate 799 downwards.
TCTACTTGCTTTGCAATATTTAAGCGCTCTGCCCACCCACAACCCGCTTCTGACAGCATTACAGCAAGCAGAAAATAAAATTTATGAAGAACCCTTACCCGAGCATTTGGCCTTGATGAGCCTTCAAAAAATCTCACAGGATCCTCATCGACATCAAGCCATTACGCTCGTGATCTCAGACTACGACATGCCAGAGATCACAGGTGATCTGTTTTTCACAGCGTTCAAGCACCCCCATATCAAAAAAATCATGCTCACCGGTCATGCCGACTATGAAATGGCTGTACAACTCTTCAATCAACGCGTGATCGACAACTTTCTGGTAAAAGAAGTTTTCTCTATTACAGAAGGTCTTCCTCCACTCGTTCGCACCTTGCAACAGCAGTATTTTACGGATCTGTGTGCTCAAGTGACAGACACGCTCTTCACCGACCATCCCTACGTGCTAGGGCCCGATTATCATCATCTTCTCACGCGCGTGCTCTCCAAACATAAGATCACAGAACATTACACAGTGAGTAAAAATGGCAGCAAGTACTTGAAAGATGCCCAGGGCCAATCCTATCATCTGGCGCTTGCAACCGCTGATGAACTCGCAGGATTCCTGCAAACCGCTGAACTTGCCTGCGCGCCTGCTGATGTCCTCACAAAATTACGCGCCAAAACTCATATGCCCGTTCTGCTTTCACCCAAAGCCCTCAAACTACCCCCTACCCAATGGGCTGCTTACCTTGAGCCCATTGCGAAAGCTGTTCTGGAGGGATGTGAGGTGGGGTGGGTGATGAAAAGAAATTTGGAG
>JAHFRR010000179.1 GCA_023266165.1 Thiotrichales bacterium | reverse complement strand
GTTGAAAAACAAAAGTCAACTAAAATATATTTACTAGGCACCGCAAAAAAATTTTGAAAATGAAATGACGAAACTAAAGGGCCCTGGCTAATCAGCCTTGGAAAAAGTGCGGAAGTCGAGAGCGAAGTTGAATACCCCAACCTAAACACACAAGGCGCATCACGCTATGATGGCGACGCAAACTCACCAATATACACCCCGCAAGCAACCCCAGCTACAGTAGTGCTGGCGAGAGCAAGAAATTTAGTTTTTAATTTCGCTTCCAACCATGGAATACTTACGCTCGGGTGCTGAACAGCCCCCTCTTCAGCCAATAATCTTTGTGTCGCCAATGGCTGATTTTGAAATCCCACGTTCTTGTATACAAAAGTTAACAAAGATAACATTAAACCACTGAGAAGAGATGTTTCTATACACAAGACAAGATTACTCTCAAGGCTTGGAGAAGATTCCATTAAAACCTGCCCAGCGATGTCCCCAACACTCAGGCACAGCCCCCAAAGAGTGCCAAGGGCTGCAGATTGCAGATAGTCTTTATACTCTTTTGAATTGTTTTGCTCAACGCCTTGCATCATCACTCCCCTATAATTTATTGATCATTTTCCCTAGACCCTAGGCCATTTCGATTCTAAATACTTTTATTTAAAAAATCAATGAATTTTAAATAAATTTTAAATAGACTTGAAAGAAAAAAGCGGGGGCTCATTTTTATGAGAGCTCTATGATAGACTGTGATACACTGTTCTTTGTCTTTTCATTTTTTATAGAGCTTGATGATCGTATCATGAATATTGTCTTCGCTGGAACGCCAGAGATTGCAGCCCATCAGCTGCAAGCGTTGATCCTTGCAGGGTATCCTATCTCAGGCGTGTATACCCAACCCGATCGCCCCAAAGGGCGAGGGCAGCATTTGGAGGCCAGCCCTGTCAAGCAACAAGCGTTGACGCACCAGATTCCTGTTTTCCAGCCTCTGACTCTCCGTGATGCCCAGGTTCAAGCAGAGATTAAAAATCTAAAGCCAGACCTCATGATTGTGGTGGCTTATGGCTTGATGATCCCCAAAGCAGTGCTGGAAATTCCAAAGTATGGCTGTTGGAATGTTCATGTCTCCCAACTCCCCCGCTGGCGCGGCGCGGCCCCCATTGCGCGGGCTATTGAGGCAGGCGATACACACACGGGAGTGTGCATCATGCAAATGGATCAAGGGCTGGATACAGGAGATATTTTGCTGGAGTCCCCCTTGAAGATCTCCCCTCAAGACACCACGTGGACGCTTGAGAAAAAGCTCTCCCAACTGGGTTCGCAGCTATTGCGACAAGCCCTGGATTTGCATCAAAAAAAATTATTAAAACCCACACCTCAGCCCCTACAAGGCATGACTTATGCGTCCAAGCTCACGAAAGCCGAGGCGCAGATTGATTGGAATAAAACGGCGCATCAGATCGATTGCCAAATCCGAGCTTTTAATCCTTGGCCGGTGGCCTATAGCATGCTTCAAGAACAACGTATTCGCATCTGGGACGCCCACGTGTTAGCGACCCACTCGCCCGAGCGCCCAGGCACGATGGTTCAGATCAGCCCAGAGGGGATCGATGTTGCCTGTGGGAAAGAGACCCTCTTGCGCTTACGGGTACTTCAGCTGGATAATGGCAAGGCACTGCCTGTTTCTGCCCTGTTACAAGGTCGTTTTGGCCAAAATCTTGTACGGGGCCTGCGATGGACGGCTGCAGACGCTGTATTGCACACTGCCTTGGATACTGCTTTGGATACTGTATTAGACAACCCTCAGGGAGCTTCTCATGATTGATACCCCCGCAATTGAAATCAAAAACCTCCGTAAAACCTATAGCAATGGCTTTGAAGCCTTGAAAGGCATTGACTTGCAGATCACCCAGGGTGACTTCTTTGCCCTTTTAGGCCCCAACGGCGCAGGGAAGTCCACCACCATTGGCTTACTGACCTCGATTGTCCAGAAGACGTCAGGGACAGTCTCTATTTTAGGATATGATTTAGATCGAGAACCCAGAGAAGCCAAGGCCCTTTTAGGCGTTGTCCCTCAAGAAATTAATTTAAATATTTTCGAAACGCCCTTGCAGATTTTGAGATTCCAGGCAGCGTATTATGGCCTACAAGGGCTCGAGGTGAAAGCTCGAACGGAATTTTTGCTCAAGAAGCTGGAGTTGTGGGAAAAGCGCAATACCCAGGTGCGTATGCTCTCAGGGGGCATGAAGCGCAGATTGATGATCGCGCGAGGCTTGATTCACAGCCCTAAAATTTTGATTTTGGATGAACCTACCGCGGGGGTCGATGTCGAGATTCGCCAAAAGCTATGGGCATTCTTAGTGGAGTTAAACCTGCAAGGCTTGACGATTTTGCTCACCACGCATTATCTGGAAGAGGCTGAAAGCCTCTGTCGCGGGATTGCTATCATTGATCATGGACATGTCATCGCACAAACGACGGTGCCTGTCTTACTCAAAACGCTAGACAGCGAAACCCTGATTCTAGAA
>JAHFRR010000178.1 GCA_023266165.1 Thiotrichales bacterium | reverse complement strand
ATGTGTTGTCAGCATTTGGAACGGCAGCGAGCATCAGTGCTGTGAGGCCTAGCTTATCTTGCTTGTTAATCGTTTCAAGGACAGCCTTTTGTGCTAATAGAAGCTTAAGGCACTCTAGATGGCCATGAGAAGCTGCAGCCATCAGTGGGGTTATGCCCTCATGATTTGCGGTGTGGACATCTTGCTTGTCTGTCATCAACTGCTGCAAGAACTTTACTCTATTGAGTGCAATAGCCGTACGTACGGGGGTGCTGCCTATTATACCTTTGGCTGGGATAGTGAAAACAGTGCTTCCTGTTGTACTCTGTACGCGAACCGTGGCTGTGTGGGGGGATGTGGAGGTCTTTTCAGATTTTTGCTCACCTGGCACAGTGGATCGTGCGCTACGCGTTTGGTCAAGACAGGCGATAATGCGCTCCCTTAGCTTGTCTTGTTTGGGATTTTCAGCATATTCTTTAATGTGGGTGAGTATTTTCTCCTTTGGAACAACAATGCCTGGGGTGGCCAATAATGATTTTACACATTCCAAGTGGCCTGATTTTATCGCAAGAATCAACGGAGTGCAGTGCTTCGCATTAGGCGTATTGAGGCTTGCCTTGTCGTTATTAGCTAGCAACAGTTTAAGCTTTTCCAAAGAGCCCGATGCTGCAGCAAGATGCAAAGCTGTGTTGCCATCTTTATCGGTAGCAGTGACATCCATCATCATGTTGATTCCTTGTGGCTGTGAGGGTTATAAATCAAATCTGGTTTAAACTTTTATTCTGAGCTTGTATGTATTGCCTCGCTTCCTCTTGCATAGCCAGCATGGCGAGTGTTACCGCGTTAGACGGCATCACTTCAGGGCGAGGGTTAAAAAACGTTTCAAACGGCTTGCTATTTACGATTGTTTGGAATCCGCGTTGTACCTGCATGTCCAGTGAGAGCTGAGGATCGTCATCCCATACGATCCAGACCTTGCAGAAGATTTCCGGATCTGGATAATAAATTTGGACAACGCCTCGCTCACAGCAGGGCCTATGATCCTGATCAAAAGAGATTTCTGCTTTGGCACCTTCAAACACAAAGGCTTCCTTGAAGTTTGAAAACGCTTTAAGCTCCATGGTGCCATGTAAGAAAATGACAATCTCTGTTGGACCTTCCGGAGTCGGAGAGTAGATAGGGTTGACAATACAGAGCAGATAAGATCCAGATGCGAAGGACTCTAAGTATCCGTAATAGCAGTCCAGCAGGGGTTTGGCGCGTGCGTATGCTATTTCCCCCGAGCTTTTGGGCGTGACGGACGCAGGTTGTTGGGATGGAGTTTCAAAATCAGCATCAGAAATATGAATACTCTCATCCAAGCTTTGCAGAGGGTTTTCTGGGTGTATTTTAGTTTCATGAGATTTTATCCGATCGATTGCTGTAGATACTGAAGTGTCTGAGACGTATTCAGGCTTGAACGCTTTGATACAGTCAGCATGCTGATTTTGGCATGCCCACTCATAGGCCGTTTTGCCGGTAATATCTGTTAAAGCGATGTCAAGATGTCTTTCATTCAGTAAGTGATGGACACAACTTGCGTGGCCATTTCGCGCAGCCAATATCAAAGGCGTGTTATATCCTGAGCCTGCTGTATTAACCTCAATTTTTTCCATAGCCAATAATTGAATGAGAGCATCCACATGTCCTTTGAGTGCTGCCCAGTGCAACAGGGTATAGCCTTCCTCATTGGTCTGCATCACGTCCGCACCTGCCATAACTAAGGCAGGAATCCAAGCTGCATGATTGCTCTTGACGGCGGAGAAGAGCAATGCATTGAGATTGCTAGGTTTATCCTTAAAAGGCTGTAGGAATTCAAGCACCCGTGCAGATGCCTGCTCAACTGTGAGCTTGATCGCTTTGGCATCTGGCTGATAGGGCTGAGTAAGGAGATGCCTCAAGTCAGTAAAGAGTGTTGGTTTTTGTTTAAGATAAATAGTCAGTATGGGGGCGGGTGGACGGGGAAGAGAAGGCGCTGTCGTTTCATTTTTTATTTCTGGCGCAGGGAGTGTGATGTTTGGTATTGTGTTGGGTACTTGAGGACCTCGGTTTTTAGTCTTTTTTTTCCTTACTGTATTTTTTTGCATGGGTTCTTTAGATTGAGCAGGGGACTCTGGAATAAATGAGATGACCTCTTGAGAGGGTGGCGTTGTAGTGGCGGTAGCAGTCGCTGCCATCAGCGCTTGGGGCGAGGATTTTTTTTTGCCCGTTATGAGCTGAAAATTTTCATGCCCGTTGGGCGCCTGAGACAACAATGAGCGCATCCATATCTCATCCATTCTTGCAAGTCGCTGTCGCTCTGGAGCCTTGAGAATTATCTGAATACATTCGGTATGGCCTTTATAAAACGCGATGTTTAAAGGGCTCCATTCGTTGATGCGCTGGTTAACATTAGCGCCTTTCTCAAGGAGCAGTTTAACCAGCAGAATAAAGTTATGGGAGACAGCGATGTTTAACGGAGAGTGACCCTGAGTGTTTGTCTTGCTAAGATCAGCGCCTTTCTCAATAA
>JAHFRR010000063.1 GCA_023266165.1 Thiotrichales bacterium | reverse complement strand
CAAGGCTTTCAGGATTTAATTCAATACCCCTTATTTTGTATCAACTGCTCTAACAGCTGAACGGGAAACAAGGGGGGGTGTTCCGCCAATCCCTGATGATAGAGCACCGTCGAGGGCGTGAGCCCAGGCAAGGTATTGATCTCAATGATTTGGATATTGCCTGTCTGGGTTTCAGCGAAGAAATCAATGCGGGCATAGCCTTCAAGGCCCATCCGTTCAGCAAGCATTTGAATACTGGTTTTGATGCGTGCCAGCGCTGCTTGCGGGACGATGCTGTCGGGCGGTGGGGTGATGTTGATGCCCGTCCCGCCTTGAAATTTTTCTTCGACGGACAGCACTTTACCCTCAGCAATCGTGATACTGGGGTTCAGCGCGTGAATCGCTCTGTGTTGACCGTGCTGACCCAACACGCCCATCGTCATCTCCACCCAGCCGCTTTTGATCTGATGATGAATCTTCAGGTGCTTCACCCGCAGAATATCTGTTTCGATAAACCGCTCAAACAGTAAGAAATCCGGGCGCTTGAGGGGCATCTCGATCACTTCTGTTTGATGAGGGAAGGTGTTTTTAGGAATGGATTTGGCATTGAGCTTTAAGAGCTCTGCATAGGTTTTAAGATGCTGAGCGCTGTGAAGGGGGATCACGCCTGTGGAGCACCCGTCAGATCTGGGTTTGATGATCAGCGCATGGGTTTTAAAATTTTTTGAGAGCGTATGAAAGAGTGTATCCAGCTCACGAGGGGTTTTTTGGAGAAACTCAGTCGTGCTCAGGGTTGCATTGGGGATAGTCTCTACGTGCGGAAGGTTGAGCGCTTGGATCTGGCGCGCGGTTTCCCATTTATCCATGCAGATATGGGAGACCTGGCGGTTGGAGCCATTATACAAAACCCCTGCCTCGCTGAGTAGACCTTGGAGGGTGCCATCTTCTCCCATCCCTCCGTGCAAGCCAATAAAAACAAAAGGCGCTTGCTGGATAAACGCAGATAAAGGCATCTGCGTGGGCTCAAAGAAGATCTCTGGGTCTTTGGGGGTGGTCAACCCCAAGCGCAAGCGTGCGCGGCTTTCAAAGCTGTTTAAACGCGCTTTGGCTTGCGGATAGTGCTTGCAGTTCTCCATGACCTCCTCAACCGTGTGGTTCAGGGCCAGATGGTAGGGCAATTTCCAGACCTGGCCATCCAGGTCTAATAGATAGGGCGTGGGGGTGTAGCGCTGAGAGGTGCGGAGCTTGAGCCAAACGTTGGTGCCGCTCATGAGAGAGACCTGACGTTCTGAGGTATATCCCCCTAGTAAGACAGAGACTGGTTTTTTTGAAAGAAGAGCAGAGTGTGATGTTTCGGGCGCTTTGAGATCCATTGTTTTCAAGCCTTGGCGCAGACAGGAGACTTCTACAATATGCTTTAACACATCCGAGTGCGTCATGCCAATGCGAGAAGATTGCTGGAACAGAAAGCTGTTTTGCTCCATCCCACTGATAATATTGAAGTCGCAAAACCAGATACGCCCATCTGGTAAGACCCAACCATCAAAGCGACCGCAGTCATGCAGACCAAAAGAAGCAAAGAGCTGCTCAGCCTGTGCCTGGATTTTTTCAATCACAGAGTCTGGGAATCGAGGTGGGCAATGCCAGATAACTTGGCGGGTGGGCAGGTATTTGCGCCTGAAATCCAAGATCTGATGCTGGCTATAGTCTGTCTCAATCTCTGTGGGGGGCAGGGCAACAGGGAGTCCAAAGCGGTTTTCCAAAATAATCACCGTGAACTCAGTGCCGGTGGCAAAAGGCTCGATGACCAGGCGGGTATCCATTTTTTGGAGGAATAAATGCTGAATTCTTTCCAGCGCTTCGTCGGGCGTCGATACGGAGAAAACACCAATACTGGAACCTCCAGAGGCGGGTTTGACAATAGCACGCTCGATCTGATGGGTGTTAAAAAACGCGGGCACTTTGGCCCTGAGGGTGTTGAGTGACTCAGCGCGCTCGATCAATAAAGATGGTAGGGTATGAAAGCCAGAGCGAGCAACCCATTGGTTCGAGGTGTGCTTGTCAAAGGCTTTTTGGCAGGCTTTGGATCCTGAGCCTATAAAGGGGATTTTATGTTTTTCTAAAAAAGCCTGCACCCCGCCGTCTTCTCCAAAAGGCCCATGCATGGCTGGAAATGCGATATCGACTTGCTTCAACAGTTGGACGAGTTCCTTTTGACTCAAGGCTTTCGCGGTTGTTTTGAGTTTAAAATCAAAGTCTGAGGGCGTATTGCTATAGAGCTGAGAGGTTGAGATATGATAGGCTCGCCGATGAACATCAAAATAAATAGGAACAATCTCGATCTCAGGGCTTTCCAGATGGTCTAAGACAGATCGAGCAGAATTGAGCGAGATTCCGCGCTCTCGCGAGGGGCCTCCGCAGAGTAGGGCGATTTTCATATTTTTTTCCATAAAGCACTAGACATTGGAGAGCATTATACAGAGAATTGCGAGAGACCAAACCCCTGTGAGTGTTGTGCGGGTTAAAAATTTTAAAAAGAGGATAGAAAAAAGTGCCTCGTGTTCTGAACCCTGTGATCTCCTATCGCGGTCAGGCGTATGGTGTGCGTGTGCGTGAAGGGTTGTTAAGAGATCCTCCTGAGATTGTTCAGGGGCAGCTGCAGGTGCCCTTGACGCAACATCAGCAAAGCCAAGGGATGAAGAGCTTGCAACGCAAGTTGATCTCATGGTATCAGTCTGAAGCGTTGACGATTCTCTCTGAGAAATCCAGATATTATGCGGACTGTATCAGCGAGCGTTTTATAGAAGTCAAAATTGGGCTGTATCGATCGAAATGGGGGTCGTGCTCCAGCAAGCGAATCTTAGCGTATCACTGGCCCCTCATCATGGCACCCGATCGCGTGATAGACTATGTGGTGATTCATGAAGTTTGCCATCTGGCCCACCTGAATCATTCGAAAGATTTTTGGAGAAAGGTCGCAAGCCTGATGCCCGACTATTTGACCTATCAGACTTGGCTCAAGCGTCACGGAGGTGCTTTGCAGCGCCTCCCTTTTTGCGTGACTTGACCAGCAGAGTGACTAAAGTGACGAGGGGGCTGCAGGTGCTGCTTCAGAGGCTGCAAGGTTCCCTGCAATCACGCTGTCTCGGATGAGGCTGCCGATATCTGGGGTTTCTGCGGCTTGGTGGGGCAGTAAAATGGTGTTAGAGCGATTGTTAGCAGCCACTTCCTTCAGCATGTCATAGTATTGGGTGGTGAGCACCAGGCGCATGACCTCATTCACACTGACCCCTTGCACCGTCTCGCCAAATTGGTTGATGCTCTCACGTAGGCCATTGATAATCGCTTTACGTTGATCAGCAACCCCTTGGCCACTGAGGCGCATGCTTTCTGCTTCTGCTTCTGCTTTTTTAACTTTAATAATCTTTTCAGCTTCCCCTTGTTCTTGAGCCGCCATACGCAAACGACGTTTTTCGTTGATTTCGTTCATGGCGGATTTGACCTTGGCGTCAGGGTCGATATCTGTAATCAGAGCTTTGACAATGCTATAGCCAAACGTTGTCATGACTTCACTCAGCTCTTCTTTGACCGCAATGGCAATCGTGTCTTTGTTTTCAAAGACGAGATCCAGCTCCATCGTGGGGACTTTGGCGCGAATGACGTCAAAGACGTAAGATTGAATCTGGGAGCGTGCATCAGTCAATTTGTAAAAAGCATCAAATACGCTGTCATGCAGCACCTGGAATTGGACAGAGGCAACGATATTGATGAAGACGTTGTCTTTGGTCTTGGTTTCCACTTTGACATCCAGCTGCTGAACCCGCAAACTCAGGCCGCCGCGTACTTGTTCGATCAGAGGGATCTTGATGTTCAAGCCAGCACCGGAGATCCGTGCGAACTTACCAAAACGTTCTACCACAGCGACTTCCTGCTGTCCGACGGTGAAAAACATCATCACAATCAAGCCCAGCACAATAGCAACCAGAATAATGGCAACGAGCATGCCGCCTCCAAATGGGATCATAGAATTCTCCTGTAAAATGTGAGAGGTATAGAGTCAAACAGCATCGTAACAAGAAACGGGGGGGATAGATAGGCCTATGTCGTTTTATCTTTCATCTGAATACTGATACACCCTCGCAGAAACTGTCCGTGTGTGGGGAACTCTTTTCGCATAAAGCGTGTGGAGCTGAGTCTGGCTTTGAGAATATCATCACTGGCTGCGATATCTGCGCTGTTGACGATCTCGCCGAAAGGATCTACTTCGCTGTGGTAATATTCTAAAAACATCTCGCGCAAGCCAGGCAGTGAGGCGTATTGCTCGACTTTGAGCAAACCTTGGAGCAAGCGCATCAAGGTTTTGACTTCGCGCAGTTCGGTGATGACGCTCGGTGCTTTGCGGATCGACGGGCTTCCTGCAGAGAGCGAGGGCATCCCCATCGAATAATACAGAGTTCGCCCAGGCCCTTCAGCGCTGAGGCGAGAGGGGTACATCAAAATGGGCGCATACTCCGACTGATAGGTTTCAGAATAGGCCAGCTCAATCAAGCGACCTGGTAATGCGCTCTCGCGGCCATCTTCAGGCACAAACCCTAATCCATCGCCCAAGGCAATACCGATCAAATGCTTGACCGTGTCTAACAGATAGGGGCCTGGCTTCAAATTCTTTTGGCGAATTGCGCCTGAGAAGTCTTCCCAGGCCGTGGTTTGCTCCAGGGCGTTGTGTTCCGCTGTCATTTTCTGGATGCCCAGCTGCATCAGATACGTATAGAAGCGCAGCCACTCAGGGCTTTGATGCGTTTTAGCCTCTTTGTCAAACCAGGCACCACTGAAGAGCAGGGTTTTCGAGGCCCACTCAAATTCATCAAAAGCCGCGTTGGCGATCGCGCGAAACACATGCCAGTGATCGGCAAGTCCTGTGGGAGGGCCGCGGTGAAACATGAACTCTGCTTTTAAACGGTTATGCGAGCGGGCATCGGTAATCTTAGGCACCATAAAGGCTGAGCGCGCGCCTGAGGTGAGGCTCCACGGCAGAGCCTGTATCGAAGGGTTCACAAACCCCGTCATTTCCAGAAGGCTGACAAACTCGCCTTCACGGATCATATCCAGGGGCACCACGCGATCTTCAAACTCCAAAAACATCTCACTGCTTTTTTTCAGCTGTAAGCCCAGAGGGCGGGTCGCGTATTTCAAAAAAGGCGCAACTTGCACCAGCCCTTCATCGGAGAGCGGCTTCATTTTGCCGCCCTTGGCAGGCAAGCGTATTTGATCGCCTTCAAACATTTTTTCGCCGTATCCCAGAGTCACTTCAATGAGAGGGTAATTTTCATTGGGGTTTATGGCATCAATCATCTCTGCCAGCACAGGATTCACCGCGCGCACTTCTTTAGAGATTTCCGCCCAGGTCACAATGCGCAAGCCATTGGCAATTTTTGTGGGCATGGTTGTGTTGTACATCTCGCACCTCGCATCAAAGACGGATAGAACTTCTCGGTCACTATATCATAAGGATTCCATTTCGATAATCATGTCAGTCATCACAAATAGATATTTTATTGTAGGATTTTGAGGGGGATTTGCGAAGCCAGGGTGAGACTTGTATCCATTGACCGAAACGGGGTATACTCTCGCTCGATCAAGAGGGGGAGACACCATGCAATTTCTGGAATTTGAAAGACCCATCGCGGAGCTCAATGCCAAGATTGACGCCTTGCGCATGACAGAGAGCCAATCAGATTTGAATTTGGCAGATGAGTTGCGTCGTCTTGAGCAAAAGCGTGATAAGCTGACCAAAACCATTTTTTCAGATCTGACGGATTGGCAGATTATTCAGCTGGCTCGTCATCCTGAGCGGCCTTATACGATGGACTACATTCAGTATATGGTGAGTGATTTTGAAGAGCTTCACGGGGATCGCTCGTTTGGTGATGATGCTGCCATTATTGGTGGGATTGGGCGTTTGGGGGGCGTGATGCCGGTGATGGTCATCGGCCAGCAAAAAGGGCGTACGACCAAAGAGAAAGTCTATCGCAATTTCGGGATGCCGCATCCAGAGGGTTATCGCAAAGCCTTGCGTTTGATGCAGTTGGCTGAGCGCTTTAAGCTGCCTGTGATGACGTTCATCGATACACCTGGAGCCTATCCTGGGGTGAATGCAGAGGCGCGGGGTCAGAGCGAAGCCATCGCGCGTAATTTGCGAGAGATGTCGGCCCTTAAAACCCCGATTATCTGCGTAGTCATTGGTGAGGGTTGTTCTGGCGGTGCTTTGGGGATTGGGGTGGGCGATCGGTTCCTGATGTTGGAGTATAGCTATTTTGCGACGATCTCCCCAGAGGGCTGTGCCAGCATTCTCTGGAAAACCGCAGATCAAGCGCCTAAAGCGGCAGAGATCATGGGGATCACAGCGCAGAAGCTTCGTAAGATGCAGGTCATTGATGGCGTGATTTCAGAGCCTTTAGGAGGCGCGCATGCCCATCCAGATGGCATGGCTAAAAAGCTCCAGGAGGTTTTGCTTGAAGAGATTGCAGCTTTGCAGCTTTTGCCAGTTGAGCAGTTGCTGGAGTCTCGATACCAGAAGATGATGGCCTATGGGCGCTTTGAGACTTTGAGTCACTGATCGATGTGGTGGGTGGGCTACAGTGGGGGTGTTGACTCTACGGTGTTGCTCCATCAGCTTTGGCTGCAAGCCTTGCGTGAGAACCAAAGCATTCAGGCGTTGCATGTCAATCATCAAATCCATCCTGATGCAGATCTGTGGGAATCTCACTGTCAATCTTTATGTCATCTTTTAAAAATCCCTTTAATCATTGAGCGCTTAGAATCCTCTAGGGCTCCAGGTCAAAGCTTAGAGATGTGGGCGCGCGAGGGGCGTTATCAGGCTTTTGAAAAACATCTGACCAGTGCTGATACTTTATTTTTAGCGCATCATGCGGGCGATCAGGCTGAGACTTTCTTATATCGATTGATGCGCGGGGCTGGATTGGAAGGGCTGTGTGGCATGCAAGATGTTTCTGATCATCACCTCTCCAGGGGGTGTGAAGCGTTTCAGATTCAACGCCCTTTATTACAGACTTCCCGTCAAGACATTCTACACTATGCTAAAACGCGAAATCTGGTTTATATTGAAGATCCCAGTAACCAGGATCTCCACTATGACCGTAACTATCTGCGACACCAGGTCTTGCCACGGCTGACGGAGCGTTGGGCGCAGGGGATTGTGAAAATTGGAGATGCCTGCCAGCATCTGCAAGAAAGCCAGCAGGTGTTAGAGGGCTATCTCGAGGCGGATTTGACATCTTTGCGAGTCGCGCGTGCGCACCCCAATATTCTCAAGCTTTCCAGCCCTTTTAATCAGTGGACACCTATGCGTCAAAAGCTGATCCTGCGTGTTTGGATGACGCACTTAGGTTTATTGCCCTTAAGTGCAGCTCAACTCGATCAATTGATCCAGACGGTGATTTTCGCACGCCCGGATGCCACGCCCGCGTTGAGCGTGCAAGAGGGGCATTTTCATCGCTATCGAGATCAGCTGTATTGGATCTCCAAGACCTCCCAACCCCTCAAGCCCTGTACTTTAGAAGCAATTTCGCGTACGCACGTATGCCAAAATATCCAGGGCCTAGAGCTTCGCGTGGGGTGGGGGGTGAAACAGGTACGCGTGCGGGGTCATGCGCATCGCAAGACGTTGAAAAATCTTTTCCAAGAAGCAGGGATCCCCCCTTGGCTCCGTAGCCATATCCCGCAAGTCTTTGAGCGCGATGAGCTGATCATGTTGCTCGGCTCATGGGTGGGGAGCGATGATGTGGTGTATGGGGCTCTGTGCAATCAGTAATGTTATGACGGGTGTGATTAAGAGTGCGATCAAGCTAAAGGAGCGTTTAGAGTTTTTTACCTTGTGGTTAGGGTGGGGGGTACGTGTTGGATAGAACATGCAAATAGCTTCGTCGTCCTGACACTGCGCAGCAGGCGTCAGGAACCAGGATTCATAAGGTTTTCACGAAAATCATAGTGCCTCTCGGTTAACGCCTCGAAT
>JAHFRR010000062.1 GCA_023266165.1 Thiotrichales bacterium | reverse complement strand
CTTTCCTAGGTGTCACACTCGGGCTTTTTGACTTTATCGCCGATGCTCTCAAACGTAAAAACTCTCGCTTTGGCAGACTGCAAACGGCACTTCTGACGTTTATCCCTCCGCTGGCCTTGGCATTACTGCACTCCAATGCGTTTATCTATGCCCTCGGCTATGCAGGAATCTTCGTTGCGATCATCTGCGTGATGGCTCCTGCTGCGATGGCCTACAAACTGCGAGGCCGTATCCAGTTGGTCACCTCCCAAGGCCCACAGTATCGAGTCTGGGGTGGAACGCCTTTATTGGGTTTGGTGTTTTTATCCGGGATGGGTTTGATTCTCTGTCAGCTGTTTGCCTAGCCTTCATAGGCGGAAAGGGCTTTAACGCGAGGTCAAGATGGCAAGGCTGACAAGCCCTACCATCACCCCGCCAATCCAGCCTTCTGAGATATGACAGAAATTCTTAGCCAGCATGATGCCTGCCAGAAACACAATGCTGTAGTGGGCGCCATGCGATAAAAAGCGCCACTGTTTCAAGATCCCTCGATCCAAAAACAACAGTGTGAGGGATCTCACAAAAATCGCGCCAATCCCCAATCCCAACATCATCATCCAAAGATTTTCTGTCAGCGTAAATGCCCCGACCACCCCATCCAAACTGAAAGAGGCATCCAGCAACTCCAGATAAATAAAGGCAATCAAGCCGTTTTTGACCAATACCCCAATGGGCATCTTGCCTGCCATTTTGTGGTGCAAGCAAGACAACAAACCCTGTGCCAGCATGCCCACCAGATAAGCCACCCATAACCAGGGTGCTTTGAGTTGATAGGCAACCCATCCGCCCACTGCAGCGATCAAAATCATCATCACCCATGGGTATCTGCGCAACCACCCAACCCCGCGGGAATCCTCAAGCCAGCTCAGCCAGCTAAACGTGGAAGGATGCTTGATAAAAAAATCAAACCCCACCATCAAGAGAAACCCACTGCCAAAGCCACTGATAATAGGATAGCTCTGATGCAGCAATACCCCATATCCCACAGGATCTGATAAAGCCTTGTGCCATAATCCAGCCAGGCTTTCAGAGGAGGTGCTCCACAGCAAAAAAACGGGTAACAAAAATCGCGTGCCAAACACCGCCGTCGGAATCCCAAACACCACAAATCGTTTGCGCCAAGTGAGTGAAAGCTTTGCTAAAATCTCCGCATTGATAATCGCATTATCAAAGCTCAAAGAAATCTCCAAAACCGCCAGAATACACAGGGTGTAGACCACAGACCAGGAAGGCTCTAACATCAAGGCAACCACAAAGCTGATGGCTGTCCAGAGGAGGGAGATATAAAAATATCGGAGCATCTGCAATTTCCGTATCAAGTCGCGTGTGGCTGAAAATGACAGTCTATCTAAGCCTGTTGCGATATACAACCCGTGATTGAGGTTGAAATTGAGATGTTTTTAAATTATGAATATTGATTTTTAGAGAATAAAAATATAGTATCAGATAGTTTTCAATGACGTAACGGAATACCCATGCAGACCACGCTCCCCCATGACTATCTGATGCCACCCACTGTAGACAACAATGAGCCAGGCTATGCTTATGATCCTACGGCCGAAGACCCTCTGGTCTCGTTACATGCGCATTGTGAGTTTTTACTACGTCATAACCTTTCTTTAGATCTTGAGAGGCTCCTCCAGCGCACGGATCGAGTGGAGATCCCCCTGGCTTTGTTAAGACTCCATACAATAAACGCCATGCAAAAATGTCAACCTGAAATGGCTCAGCTGTTTTTCGGATGGATCTTAGAAAAATGCCCTGAACTCTCGCCTGCTGAATGCAAAGAAGAGGATACGCCACTCCAAAAAATTCTGGCAGGATTACAAGAAACCCTACCAAAACCAGACAGCACTCAAAAATCTGCCTGGACTGCCTTACAGCTCGAGATCATCCAGCTCTTTTATAGCGTTGGAGTTTTGATGCGCAGCGAGGCGGTTAAGCAACGCAAAGCTACATTATCTGTAGAAATAAAAAAAATAATTTCTGAGATGAGCAATCAGATCGCAAGGTTCATTCTTCTACCTGGCTTTACCCTGAAAGAGCAACAAAATAAACAGGAAAACAATGTTGAGGCACTCCACGCGCCCAAGCTTATTGAGATTCGTAAGCAAAAAGATGGAACAATGCAGGTGTATCGTCAAAGTTTTTTTGATCATCCAGAAGACTACCAGCACCGTCATCTTCATACCTTGCGAGGTTTGATTGCTTCAGATGGCATAACGACCCATCCAGAGGACTTATACAAAACTTTGGATGCAGGACAGTTTGATCTTGCGCATGTCATCCTCGAAAAGAACCCTGCTCTGCTGAGCTTTGAGGCACGCATCGCCTGTAGGCGCAATCTCTCAGGGTATTTCACATATTGCTGGGGAAAGCTGGCAATACTCCATGAAAAATACGGTTCTTATACCCAGATGACTACACATCCCAGTTATCGAGGTTTGATTCACAACCTCTCTGCATTAGATCACATCATACTGATACTCTGCGCACCGATGAGCACAGCGCCACAGCCTGAGATCAAAGCCACCCTCTTCATAGAAAGTGTGAACAACCCTATGAAGAAATGCATCGATGAGGTGGTTTCGGCTAAAAACTATGACGCTTTAGCACGTCTCCATCAAACAGGAAGCCTCCATAAGCTGTCCTGGCAAGATCTTGAAGATATCATCAACAAGGCAGCTGAATGCAACCATCTGGACGCTGTAGATCTTTTATTAGATGCCCTGACACAGGGCACCTGGCTCACAATGGTGCAATCTACGGATCAAGATCATCGGCATCGACTTTTTTGCCAGAACACCCCTGTCAGAATTGTCTATGCACTGATAGGTTTCATGGAAAAATTTGAAGCGCACTCGGAATATCGCAAGCACCTTGCTATGCTCCAGAATATCCTCCCGACACTCTCGCCTCTCGCGTACGCACCGAATGCGACAACGCTGCCCTCTCATCAGACTGCGGCTTACCTCACCCCTCCGGCTACTCCCGCACACAATGAAGCGTTCAACGCTTTCAAAAAAGCCCTCACCAGCAATCCAATATATGCACGCAAAATCCTAGTGGAAAGCATGATTTCAGAAAAGCAGTTTCCCACACTGTTAGCATACACAACGCTGTGCCTAGAAGCCTTGGATCTCGAGCTTAATCGTGCATACAGGGGTCACTCTTATGAAAGCCTCGTAGATAGTTCTGCCTTTCAAGTGCTCTTGCAAAGGGCGCATATCCTCACAGAGCTTCGTCGGGATTTGAAATACCCAGATGACCTCATCAAAGACCGCTTAGCACATTACCGTGAATATATCCAAGCACAAGCTGCCCAAATAGACGGATTACTTTCAATATCTTCATCGAACAAGGATTTAAAAAAAATGCCAAAAAAATCACCCAAAAAAAACCCTCAACACGTAAAAACCACGCAGACACCCGAGATGAAAGCCCACATGCAGGCAAAGATACCTAAACATAACAAGGCATATGCATTGATTGAGAACCCCAAAAAAACAACCCAGCAGGTGATAGAGGCGCTACAGCTGCGCTTTCAGAAGATCAACACACGGTATCTTAGCACCTCACCAGCGCGCATGCCTGTCGCTGAGATGCAAAAGGCCATCTCTGATATTTTAGCCCCTGAAGGTTATACCCCTTTACTGATCCTTGCAGTGCAAGAGGGTCGCCATCCACTGGTCAATGAGTTTCTCAGAGATCCCAGCGTAGATCTTACAGTCTCGTGGGAAAGCAAACCGCTATTGGAATGGATGCTGAAAAGTAATGATGCAGAAGAATATTGCAAAATGCTCTTTTACCCGACGCTGCATGTGAATGGCACTTTACTCTCTTGTCCCGTCGTAAATCTCTCTCAAGCCAGTAGCCGCGGGGGCGACCACACGATATGGGATCTTCTTGTAGAAAAAGGATTCGATCGTGCTATCTCGCATAGTCAATACGTTGAAGAGCCAGAAGGCTCAACCCACGCACTTGAGGAGCATATTCGGTTTTTAACACAACACGGTTTACTGAAACAGCTACAAGCACTTAAAGACGCCGGGCATTTCTCTAAGCTGTCGATCCACCATTTTAAACCCTATGCCATCGAAGCCATCTCCAGTATGGCCTCAAACATCATACAATTTTGGTTCGATCATATCACACAAGGGTGTTGGTTTCAGTTTTACAGTACAGAGACAACCCTTGAAAACCGACACGCTTTCTGGAAGGGCTTGAAAATGAAAATGCCCTCCTCTCTCCCTGTCCAAACCCTACAGTTATTTGCAAACTTAGGTCAAACCACTGTCACTCCATCCTGGAAGCAGCGCATCTGTTTGCAATCGGACGTGCAGCAACGCGCGCTGACCACCCTCAGCGTAAAAGTTTTAAAAATCATCGACGTATCCAGCCAACCGAACGACATCCCTCCCTCTGATAGCAACAGTGAGTGTAAAGTTGAGGACACTCTAGTAGTTTCACCTGTTTCAAGCTTTCTGACTTATAGTGTTCGACGCCAAGATAAAGACGATATCGATTTGATTTCTGTCGACTATACCAAGCACCCAGAATATTTAGACCATCCCTTGATGCTTCTTTCCAAACGGCTGGTTGAGGCAGGGGGATTTACGGAAAACCCTGAGGATCTCGAACAAGCCATAAACGGGAACCAGAGAGACTTGATCGAAGCGATGGTAGAGAAGAACCCCACGCTGGTTTCATTTAAAACGATTGAAACTATACTCAGCAAGGGGCAATATGCACCTCTGCAGGTGCTCTTGCCCTTTGGTGCATTTTGCTTCTCTTGTCAGGAGCATCAACAGCTCAAATCCTTGATACTCCAAAGGCTGGATATAGTATGGCAAGCAATACAACAGGCCTATGTCCACTCCAGCATGCAGGGCCCGGCATTTTTTTATACCCCTGCGTATACAACGCAGTACAACCAAGTGCTCCAGCTTGAGAAATTCTATTCTTTGTTGGAGGAGAATACTGAAAAAACCCCACACTACTGGAGCTCATTGGCCCGAATTCTAAATAAAATTCAACAACTACGCACGGATCTTGGGCTCTCTCAAACAACGCCTATTGTGGAGGATCTGGCTACACAAATCTATGTTTATCTCGACCTTTCACGTCAGAAACAACAGTATACAGACAGGGCATTCTCAAAGCTAAGTGCTATGCCCTCCGAAAGCCTGGAAATACTGACTTCTACAGAAGCGTCTACCCGCATCCCTGCGTTGCCTCAAGCCCCGATTCAAAGCCATGCCAGCTGCCAAACAGAAACCATGCCTGATGTCGGCATCAGTATTATAGCAGACTTACAGGAAGAGCTTGAAACCTCACAGCAAGCACTTAAAGCTTTACAACAACAGATCGACGTCCTGCAGAGCTTGCTCGAGCAAGAGCAACTCAAGACCCGACAACTCGTTAATCAAACAGAAAAGGCACAGCGCAATCAAAACACTAAAATCCAAAATCTAAAAAACGAGATTGCAGGGCTTAAGCAAAAGCTCAGTTGCCTAGAAGAGCAGAAATCCTCTTTCACATCGGAGATTGACTGCCAAACAGAGGTTTCAACTCAAGATCACACATCTCAAACAGACTCTGCACCCGCTCACTCCAGCACTGAATGCCAAACGGATCCTCAACCAAGAGGGTGCGACAGCGCATGCCAAACCCTGCCTGTTGCAGACCCTTATGTCCTTATGCTAGAAGCGCGAGTGAACACTCTGATTGCAGATCTTAACGCAGCTGAATGTAGAAATCGAGCTTATGCAGCAGTACTCGGAACACATCCAGACTACATCTATACTGCTGTGAAAGATCCGACAACAGGCCACACCTTGCTAGTACCTCACTCCACAACTCCAGCATTTCACCACAGCGCGAGAGGTCATCAAACCTCTATTCCGCTTCGACACGCACCTTGACCTGAGCATTGATATCCGTATGCAGATGCAGCTCGACATCGAACTCACCTAAGTCACGGATCACAAGGCTCGGGATACGGACTTGATGTTTCAAGACTTCAATCCCTTGCGCACGTGCATGATCAGCGATATCTCGCGCGCCAATCGAACCGAAGAGCTTACCGCCCTCACCTGCCTTGGCTTTCAAAGTCAGAACTATACCCTCGAGCTTCTCGGCAAGCTGACGTGCCCCCATGAGCTTCACTTCCGCCAAACGCTCGAGCTCAGCACGCTCCTCTTCAAAGGCAGCCAGATTGGCTTTGGTTGCCATCATTGCTTTGCCCTGAGGGATCAAATAATTACGTGCGTAGCCTGGCTTGACGTTGATCGCCTCACCCAGCGTACCCAGATTACGAATTTTTTCTTTTAAAATCACTTGCATAATAAAGGCTCCCAAAAATCAATGATGACGATCGCAATACGGCAGCAAAGCCATATAGCGCGCGCGTTTGATTGCGGTGGACAGCTGACGCTGGAACTTCGCGCTGGTCCCTGTGATACGGCAAGGAACGATCTTCCCACCTTCCGTAATATATTCTTTCAGGACAAACACATCTTTATAATCAATTTGCTCAACCCCTTCGCGGGTAAAGCGACACATCTTACGACGACGACCTCGAAACATAACTTTTCTCCCTTCATTCTCTTTGGATCTTTAGATCTTACTCTTGTGTAGTGGTAGCACGCATGCGGCTTTGTTGCAAGAAAACCGAAGGCTCTGTGATGGCTGTCGATTCTTGGGTAATCATGTTGCGCAACACGGCATCGTTATATCTAAAGGCATCTTGCAGCTCTTTTAATACAGCATTGTCTGTTTCGATATTGAGGAGGACATAATGGGCTTTGTGTAGCTTCAAAATAGGATAGGCTAACGCGCGTCGCCCTAAATCTTCTAGACGATGAATCGCACCGCCTTTGGACTCAATCATTTCCCGATAACGCGAAAGCATCGCGGGCACTTGATCGCTTTGATCCGGATGGACCATCAGCAAAATTTCGTAATGTTTCATAAAACTCCCTACGGATTATTTAAAATAAGCTTCGAGTCTCTCCGAAGCAAGGAGAACGGGCATTCTAACAGTTTACTGGAAAACATCAAGGGCTCTTTTAAAAAACTCTCTTGAAAAAACTGGCCCCTCATCGCCCCCGCAAAAACAAAGCATCTAGACTGGCAAGACTCATCTGACAATACACCGGACGCCCATGAACGCATTGCCCTGCTCGATCCACCTGCTCCAGATCTCGCAAAATCTGATTGAGCTCAGGGAGCGTTAAGTGCTGATGTGCCCGCACAGCGCTGCGACAGGCTAAGCTTCCCAACAGCTGATCTACCTGCCGATCGAGCTGAACAGAAGACCCTAACGATTCTAAATCTTCCAAAATTCCTGTCAGCAAACCCTCAATCTCTGAAGATTTTAACACAGCAGGTATCGCATCCATCCGAAGCATCGACGGATTTAATAAACTGACCTCAAATCCAAGCCCCCTCAAGGTTTCTGCTTCACTTTCCACGATGGCAGCTTGCCTCGCAGTCATCGGGAGCGTGAGGGGAATCAACAAAGGCTGCGAGATCAGCTTATCGTGCACCCACGCCTGTTTTAAACGCTCATAGGTGATACGCTCATGGGCGGCATGAATATCTACTAAGACCAGGCCTGTTGTGTTTTGCGCAAGAATATAGATTCCGTGTATCTGAGCCAGGGCCATCCCTAATACGCCCACTTCATGAGTCTTCGGGCTGGCTGGAATACTGGGTTGAGTACGCATTTGAATAGGCGTTGGATCAACCCATTCTGGAATGGGGAGCGTGAAAGTCTGCTGAACAGGTTGTTCAGTCTCTTGGGGGAAACCTGTTTCCCTTCCCTTTGACGGCGGGGAAAGATTAGGAAAATAGGGATCCACTGACCCTGTCGAAGCGATTGGCATCGGCCGCACCCCTGCCAAGGCCTTATGCAGACGACTGAAGATAAAATCATGCACCAAACGCCCCTCTCGAAACCTGACTTCATGC